>CAJWQD010000048.1 GCA_913045135.1 uncultured Flammeovirgaceae bacterium
GGCACGCGAGCTGGGTTCAGAACGTCGTGAGACAGTTCGGTCCCTATCTGTTGTGGGCGTAAGAAGCTTGAGTGGATCTGACCTTAGTACGAGAGGACCGGGTTGGACTAACCGCTGGTGTACCAGTTGTCTCGCCAGAGGCATGGCTGGGTAGCTACGTTGGGAAGGGATAAGCGCTGAAAGCATCTAAGCGCGAAACCCACCACAAGATGAGGCTTCTTTTAAGGGATGTTCAAGACTAGGACGTTGATAGGCTACAGGTGTAAAGGCAGTAATGTCAAAGCTGAGTAGTACTAATTACCCGTAAGCTTTCTTTAGAGCACATAACGATATATTCATTTTACTATCAATAAATCTTTTACATATTGTCATGAAATTGGTTATTAAAATCAATTAACAAAATTAGAGTGATCCAAAAGGGATTGCTCAAGATTATATGGTGACTATTGCGATGGTGTCCACCTCTTCCCATTCCGAACAGAGAAGTTAAGCCCGTCCGCGCCGATGGTACTGCCGTAATAGGTGGGAGAGTAGGTCGTTGCCAGACTTTATTAAAGCCCTTAGAAAACTAAGGGCTTTTTTTATGACCTATTTTATTAAATATGTTGATCCTTTATATATTCTAGCATAAACTTGTATCCGATGACGTTCTTGTATCCATCTGTACTTTGGGGTTTATTGTTATTGCTTATCCCTATCTTAATCCACTTGTTTTCATTTAGAAAAGTGATAAAGGTTATTTTTCCGAGTATTTTGTTCATGGAAGAGCTTAAAAATGAAACTGGCAATAGAACTAATTTAAAACATTTATTAGTGTTAGGTTCAAGATTGCTCTTCATGGTTTTTCTCATCTTGGCCTTTGCACAACCTATTCTTAAGGATCAATTGAGTCCTGTCGAAGGAACTTTGCTATATATTGATAATTCGCGAAGTATGTCCGGTGAAGTTACTGCCGGTCAGATTGGTTTAAACAAAGCTTTGGAGTTCAGTGATGACTTCATCAATAGGGCGCCTACTGATACTAAATTTCAAATTTTAACAAATCAATCTTCAATGGCTTTATCGTGGCTTTCAAAACAGGGAGCTTTGGACAAGTTGTCAGATGTACGTTTCTCTAACGATCCTAAAAGCTTTTCACAAATTATGAAGAAGGCCTCAGCGCTTTCTCAAAGCATGTTATTTTTTTATTTATCAGATTTTCAAAAATCTACTATCGGAGCTATAGAGGCTCCAAAAGGGATGGATTGGCAAATCAAATTGATAAAAATAGCAGTAGATAATGTTTCAAATGTTTATGTTGATACCGCTTACATGGAAGTGGCTCAGATTCATGAAGTGCAAAAGTACATAAATGTTGTACTTAAAAACAGTGGAAATATCGATCGAAAAGGTATACAAGTCAAGCTTATTTCAGAAAATCAATTAATTTCAACTTTATTGGTTGATATCAATGCTGAATCAGAATCTATTGTGACATTATCTTTTGATGAGAGCTATATCAAAGAGGGAAAAATGAAAATCGAGTTGGTTGATTATCCTATTAATTTCGATAATACCTTTTATATGTCACTTCCCTCAACAAAAATCAGTAAAATTATACATGTCCACCCTAAGGAATATTTTACTAAAGCAGTTGAAAAGGTATATGGTAATAAGACATATTTTGAGTATCATAGGTTTAATGAAGATGTTATCGATTATCGAGAAATACAGTTGGCAGATTTTGTTATTTTAGATGGGATTGAAAATATACCTCAAAGTCTTGATGGGTATAAGGATTACATTGACTTTTTAATCATACCCTCCAAGATAATAGATAAGGCCTCTTATCAAAGGTTTTTCTCTAGATCTATATATCAGATTAGGGATTCAATAGCCATTGGATTAAAGATTAAAGATTTAAATGATCCATTTTTTGTGGGAATATTTAATACTAAAGAGGTAGATATAGGACTACTAAAGGCTAAAAGAATTATAGAAGTTAATGGCAGATTAAACGTATTGGTTCAAAATAAATTTGAGAAAGCCTTTTTGGGAAATATAAAAAGGAATAATCATTATATCTATTTTTTCTCATCACCTTTGACTTCGGAATTTACTAATTTAACAAATCATGCCACTTTTCTCCCTCTAATGTATAAAATGTCATTAGGGGTTAATAGACACATTCAGCCCTTATATTATGATCGCTCTAAAGAATATGTGAGCATTGCTACCCGAGATTTTGATTCTTCAAAAAAATTGAGGGTTTTGAATAATGTTTTGGAATGGTTACCAAATTATCAATATATAGAGGGAAGGTTGCTATTGGAATCGCCTCCATTTAATTTACAATCAGGCAATTATGAGATTATAAATGGAGATATTTTGATTAAAAGAATGGCCTTTAATGAATCAAGAGTTGAGTCTGAGATGGAAGTATATACTCCTTCGGAACTAGCTGAATTCGGTACAAAGAGTAAGAATATAGATTTGATTAATATTGAAAAAACTAAAAATTTGAGTACCAATGAGGATTTTAGGGACTCAGCAGATGACTTATTTAAATTTGCATTAATTTTGTCTTTATTCTTTATTCTTTCAGAGTCTTTATTTATTCGATTTCTATAAAATGGATTTAAGAAATGTAGTTGTACAAGATACGCACTCAACCCATCACGGGCAAGAAGTAGATATAAGGATAGAAAAAGGTATTATAAAGGCTATTGCTAAGAGTAAAATCAAATCAGCTTCTCCAAAAATGTTAACTCCGGGCTTGATGGATTTATCAAGCCATTTTAATGATCCTGGAGCAGAGTATAAGGAAGACTTAAATACTGGGTTAAAAACAGCTTGTGAGGGTGGGTTTACAGATGTGTGTATTTTACCCAATACTTTGCCAGTAGTGGACAATCGAAGTACGATCGAATACGTTTTGGCCAAAGGGAGTCAACAAGTAACTTCAGTGCATCCATTAGGAGCTTTGAGTAAGAAATTGGAGGGGGATAGTTTAGCAGAAATTTTAGATTTGAAAGAATCAGGTGCTGTCGCATTCACCGATGGTACAGTTCCTATCATGAATGCAGAACTGTTATTAACGGCGTTGCAATACGTACAGAAATTCAACGGAATTGTTATAAGTAGGCCGCGAGATTTAAGTCTTTCAAAAGGGGGACAAATGCATGAGGGGAATGTAAGTACAAGTTTAGGATTAGTAGGTATGTCGAGTTTATCTGAAATAGTCATGATTGAAAGAGATCTTTCTATTTTAGCCTACACGGGTGGACGACTCCACATCCATGGTATTTCCACCTTCGAATCTGTAGCCTTGATTGCCAAAGCGAAAAAAAGTGGATTGGCGGTGACTTGTGATGTGATCTTACACCAATTATGCTATACTGATGATAGTTTGTGTTCATTTGATTCCTGTTATAAGGTAGATCCACCTTTACGCACCAATAAGGATATCCAAGCATTAAAGAAAGGTCTGAAAAATGGAACCATAGATGCTATTTCAATTGATCACCTGCCTCAAGATATAGAGGGTAAAAATTTAGAATTTGATATGGCGGAATTTGGAATGATCGGATTACAAACTGCTTTTTCTTCATTGCTTAGTTTGATATCAACAGAATTATCCTTAGACATGTTGCTTGAAAAATTATCTAATGGTCCTCGTCATGTGTTGAAGTTACCCAGAGTAAAGATCGAGGAAGGAGAATTTGCTAAATTAACGCTTTTGGATACCCGTTTAAAATGGGATTATAATCAGGGCTCAAACATTTCTAAGTCTAATAACTCACCTTTATTAGGTCATCCTTTGACGGGTAAATCTGTGGGGGTAATCAATGGTGAAAAATCATATTTCTTAAGCAAAGTATGAAAAATGTAGGTCTACAATATGCCGGTGTTGCGGCATTTCTTATGATAATTGTATTTTTGGTATCCTATTATATTGGAGTACATCCTTTCGTAGAAATGAGCCATCTTTTTTTTGATTTGTTCATTTATGGGTTGGTAATTTTTTTTGCACTGAATGAATTTAAAAAGGTAATTAATGAAGGTATTTTGCATTTTTGGCAAGGTATGACTATTGGTTTTTTTGTTAATATATTTTCTTGTGGAATATATGTGATATTCTTGTTTTTGATATTGAATTTGGATGAAAATATTTTGAATAGTTATCAACAGCAAGCTGTTGATTTTTTGGAAATAAAATCAGTGCAGTATATAAAGAGTTTTGGAGAAGAACAATATCAAAATCAGTTGGAAACCATTCAAGAAACAACTATTTTAGACTTGTTATTAATAGGTGGATTGAAAAAGTTTATATCAGCGATGCTGATTACTCCAGTATTTTCCATTATGAAAAGAAAAACTTAATTATAAAATATTATGAAAGATCATGCTTTAAAATCCGGAGTGATCATGGGGGTCGTCGGAGTACTGATTTCCTTGACGGTGTATATCATTGATCCCTTATTGATGATTAAATGGTGGTTCAGCCTCTCTTCATTGGTGCTATTTATCGCATTAGTAACTTATTATGGTATCCAATATCGTGACATTACAGGGGGTTATCTATCTTTTAAAATAGGTTATATTTATTCCCTTTTGGCCTTTGTTGTGGCAGGAATTTTAGGGATCGTCTTTAATATATTTTTGTTTCACGTAATTGATCCTGATCTTCCAGAATTGATCTCTGACGCCATTGTTGAGCAAACAGTAGAAATGATGGAGGGTTTTGGTGCCAATCAAGATGTTATAGACCAAGCGATTGAAGATGCAGATACAGCTGCAAGCTTTACCGTGATGGGGCAAATTAAAAGCTTTGGAATGGTTTTGATTTTTTATGCATTGATGTCATTAATCTCCGGTGCAATCATTAAACGTAAAGAGCCAAAATTCTCAGAATAACTATTGTGTCATTAATTAAAAATAATGTTTCATTAGTTATACCGGTATTAGATGAACAAGAGTCTATAAGAGAGCTATATAATTGGATCAAAAAAGTACTTAAGATATCAAATCTTCAAGCAGAATTGATTTTCATCGATGACGGAAGTATCGATGATTCTTGGAAGGAGATATCAAAATTAGCTACAATTGATGATCATGTTCGAGGATTGAAGTTTACTCGTAATTATGGAAAAAGTGCAGCTTTACACGCAGGATTCCAAATTTGTACAGGAGATGTTGTCATTACTATGGACGCTGACCTACAGGATTCTCCAGATGAGATACCCAAATTGTATCAAATGATTGCAGAGGACGGTTACCATATGGTTTCAGGATGGAAAAAAATCCGTCATGATCCCCTCGAAAAAAGGATTCCCTCAAAATTTTTCAATTGGGTGACACGGATTTTTTCAGGTATTAAATTACACGATTTTAATTGTGGACTGAAGGCTTATCAAAATCGTGTTGTAAAAAGCATCAATGTCTACGGTGAGCGGCATCGATACATCCCCCTTTTGGTTAAATGGAGTGGTTATAAAAAAATCACTGAAACAGTTGTAGTTCATCGAGCGAGAAAATATGGAGTGACTAAATTCGGGTTTGAGAGGTATGTTACTGGCTTTTTGGATTTGTTGTCGGTCTCTTTCATTACCCGTTTTCGTAAAAATCCCATGCACTTCTTTGGCTTATTAGGGACTATGAGTTTTATGAGTGGATTTGGGATTACAATCTTTTTAGTTTTAGATAAAATATTTAATCAATATTATGGATTACCCATAAGAGATGTAGTGGATCAGCCTATTTTCTTTCTTGCCCTTGTGGCATTGATCATTGGCGTGCAATTGTTTTTATCTGGATTCTTGGCAGAAATGATTATACAATCGAGCTCTAATAAAAATGACTACCAAATAGAAGAAGAAATAAAACTGAATGCCTAGGTACTCCATAATCATTCCGGTATTTAACCGACCCGACGAGATAGATGAGCTATTGACTTCCTTGATGAAACAATCTTTTAGTGATTTTGAAGTTGTTCTAGTTGAAGATGGCTCTAGCAAAACGTGCCAAAACATTGCAGGTTATTATTCAAAACAGCTAAATCTAAGGTATTTTTTTAAGGAAAACGAAGGTCAGGGTTATGCGAGGAATTATGGTTATCAAAGGGCTAAAGGAGAGATTTTTATCGTTTTTGATTCTGATTGTCTTATTCCTCCAAATTACCTTCAAGAAATAAATAGCTATTTGGAGCTGCATCAAGTTGATGCTTTCGGAGGGCCTGATGCTGCTCTTGATTCGTTCACTCCTATCCAAAGAGCTATCAGCCATACCATGACCTCTTTTCTCACTACTGGAGGTATACGGGGGAGTAAAAATCAAATTGGGCCATACCATCCTAGAAGTTTCAATATGGGAATTACCAAAAAGGTATTTCAAAAAACAGGTGGTTATCGTATTCCATTTATGGGAGAAGATCTTGAATTCAGTATCAGGATAATCAATGCAGGCTTCAAGACTGTATTAATACCCAATGCTTTTGTATATCACAAGAGAAGGACTAATTTGATCCAATTTTATAAGCAAATTAATTATTTTGGAAGAGCGAGAATTAACTTGACACGTTTTCATTCAGGTCATTTAAAAATATTGCATTTATTTCCATTGATTTTTGTAATTGGATTTATAAGTGTCCTTGTCTTGAGTTTATTAAATCAAAGTCTAGGTTTTTTGGGAATACAATTCTACATAATTTATTTATCTCTTATCTTTACAGAGGCTTTAATTAAGTTAAAATCATTTAAAGCAGCCCTTTATATTCCGTTGACAACATTGATTCAAATGTCAGGATACGCAGTGGGTTTGATTCACGAGGGGGTTCAGAAATTTAGGGGTATTGATCCCAATAAAAAGTATGTTGACCTTTATTGATTAGGTTTAATGGCGCGATGTATGATTTCACCCTGAGGGAGTACATACTTTTTGACAAGGTCTGGCTCAAGTCCGTCGATGAAATCTTCTTCTATAACTTCAAAACCTGTACTGCGAATACGATCTGCATAATCTTTTCCATACACCCGTACATGGTCATCTTGACCAAATAGTTCAGCTCTTTTTTGAGGATCTATAATTGTCGGATCCTCAAAAGTTTTTTGGATTAAGGGTAAGAATATGGGAACTTGAAGAATGGCCCAACCTCCAGGTTTTAACACACGAAGGATTTCACTCATCACTTTTTTGTCATCCTGAACATGTTCTAGCACATGATTACAAAAGATGATGTCAAAAGAGTTCTCTGGAAACGGAATGTTATGGATGTCCATTTTAATTTTCGCTAAAGGAGATTCTAAATCTGCGGTCAGATACTCGAGCTTAGGGAGAGATTCAAATCTTTTCATATAACATAGCTCAGGAGCAACATGCAACATCTTTGCTTTAGTAGTAAAGAAGTCTGTTTTATCATTAAGAAAAAGCCATAGAAGGCGATGTCGCTCTAATGATAAACAATTGGGACATAGTGCATTGGACCGACTAATACGTCCATATGGGAGAAATTTTCGGAAGGAATGCATACAAACGGGGCACTCAACTTGGTTACCTATATAAAAAACAGCAAGTATTTTTAGTACATAGTGGCTAATCAATTGAAGTTGTTTTCTTGGAATTGTTTTTAAAAAGAAACTGATTATATATTTCACAATAGCTAATTTAGAGGCAAAGATATTTAAGTACGGGCTATCTTTTGGTTCAATTTGATGAAAATAGATTTTCTAAATTGTTTGTGTGTTTGGATTTCACTTATGATGACCCTTAATTGTTTGGGCCAGGATAAAGGCAGTCCTGCTCTTAACACAGATGAAAGCATAAGAGTCATCCCAAAAAAATTAAAAAGAAGGGTAGCGAAAAATCAAAAAAATATTGATGTCATTTACAAAATGAAATCAGGAAAAGTTCTCTATGGAAATCCATGTCTGAGAGAGTTCACGCGAGATATGGGATTTGAATATGCTTTACAATCTGCAAATATGTTGTACAGTTTAGGAATATGGAATATGCGTGGAAATAATCTGATTGTATATACAAAATTGATTTTTAAAAAGTCTCCCTTTTGGAAATGGATCCTAAATCATCAGATAAAGGACTGTAGAAGGAAAATGGGAGATTTTGTAGGTTGATCAATTACAAAAAATATTTTCCGTCCACATGCCTTTTTCTAATGCAATTAAGTATTCTTCACAAGCTAAACGAGATGCCTTAAGTAATAGATGTGCCTTGGCATTAATCAGATGTGCCTCTCCTTTTTTTGGCCAAACCTTTATATTCCATTTAGTAACTTTTAAGGCTTGAAAAGGATTATTTGTTTTCAAATAAGTCTTAGCGAGACCATTATAAAGGCGATAATGACTTTCAGGCAAATCAGTACTTTTTAATAATATAGCATATGCTTTACCATAAAGAGTTTCATAATATTTTTGGGCATATGTATTAGCCTTTTCATAATAAATTAAGGCTGTCTCGGAATCTTCCATGAGTTGATCATAAATTTCAGCCAGTTCAACATATGTATATACTGTTCGGTGTCCAAGAAGCAATATTTTTTCAAGTGATCGGATAGCTGCCGCACCCTGTAAAGTCGCACGATAGGCTTGTGCTTGCCAATCGAGCAATATAATTTCGTTGAAAGTGGTATACTTCTCTAGTAAATTAAAATTTGCTAAGGCCTTTTGATGAGAGTTGTCTTGATGATATTGGGTTGCTTGTGCTACCAGCTCAGTATATATCTTATTTTCAAATAGTTCCATATCTTTTTCATAAGGGAGGATATAATTTTTTAGCTCACTTAATTTAGATAAGGTGGCATCCAATTTTCCATCAGCATAAAATGCGGTAGCTTGGTAGAAAATCGATTTTCGTACTGCTAGTTTTTCAAAGAATATTTTCTCGTTGTAAGCATCTCGAATACTCACAACACTGACGACAAACAAGGCAATTATAAATACAAAACCAAAAGCATACAATGTTGATTTTCTATTTGCCTTATGATCAATTTCTGCTATTTTACTGGCTCTAAAATGACTTGTTATCGAATGATATTTATATGGATTGTTCTTTTTCTTTGGTGAAGTATAAGGATATGATATTGTTCTAGGAGCAATGCTTAAATCATAATTTGCCCGTGATTTAGGGTCGCTCAAAATTTGATAGGCAGTACTGATTTTTTTAAAAATCTCTTCTTTTTTGAGATTGCCATTATTTTTATCGGGATGATAAAGGAGTGCTTTCTTTTTAAAAGCAGTTTTAATGGTTTGGCTATCCGCTGTTTTTGCTATACCTAAAATATCATATAGTGAGGTCATTTGCTGTAATCCATAGCTATTGGATCAATTTATTGGTTAGGTAATATCCTATTGTGACAAATAATAAACTACCTAAAATACTTAAGAAAATATAACTCAAGACCATGGCAATATTACCTGATTTGAGGAGAGATAAGCTCTCAAATGAAAAACTTGAAAAAGTAGTAAATCCTCCGCAAAATCCGGTGGTTAAGAGAAGTTTCCAAAGATTTTGATCCTTAAAGGATAGGCCCATAAGGATACCAATCAACAAAGAGCCTGTAAGATTGATACCAAAAGTAGCCCAAGGATATAATAAATTTAATAGGCCTATTTTAATATTAATTAAATGGCGACAACTACCTCCGAAAAAAGCACCTAATCCCACAAGTAATATATCTTTAATCATAATTGATTTTTCATAAAATTGATTTCAGCCCTTAATTCTGGAAAAAAGGAATTAAAGTCCTCCTGATATTGGTTGAAATTTTCCTCCAACTCAAAGGCTGCCGACTCCATCTTTGAAACAAATTTAGTTCTTCTTGACATACCTGTCAATGCTTTGTCTATTCCTTCTAAAGTACGGTACTCGTAGAGCCAATTATCCCGTTTCATGTAATATAGAATATGACGTGCCTTTTTCGGGAACAAAGACTTATTTTTATCTGTAAGATCATAAAAATGATTTATGAAATCCTTCAACCTAATCCTTGAAAATTGAGACCAATTCAATGCTAGGAAGTGATCGTAGTATACATCTACAATTACGGGTGCATAATGGCCAAATAGTGGTCTCAATCTAATTTTACTTTTTTTGACAGTAGCATGCGTATCTGTGTAATGATCGATATATTGATGGAGCTTTATACCTTTTTGTATTTCATTACTGTATTTTTTTTGATCCTTACTTCTGACAAAATCACCTAAAAAGTTTCCTAATTTTAATAGATTGTTGTCTCCTGACAGAAAAATATGAGCTAAATAGTTCAATTGATGCTAAAAAATGTTACGAATAGATACAAA
>CAJWQD010000049.1 GCA_913045135.1 uncultured Flammeovirgaceae bacterium
TTTTTTTCTTCTGAATTTCATAAAAAAATTCTTGCTTTTATCGGTAAGTATCTAAAAATTCAGTCGAAAAAAACATTGGATCAGAATGATAATATGCAATTTGATTTTACACATAAACTTAGAGTGATAGGGTTTATTGTTTTTTTTATAATACAATTAATCATACCATTTAGATACATGTTTTATCCTCAAAATTTATACTGGTCCGAGGAGGGTTATAGATTCTCTTGGCGCGTCATGTTAATGGAAAAAGCGGGTTATGTGCAATTCAAAGTTGTTGATAATAATGATAATTCTTGGTTTATAGTTGATAATCAAATTTTTTTGACTGCTTTTCAGGAGAAACAGATGTCGACACAGCCTGATTTCATCCTTGAATATGCTCATTTTTTAGTTCAGCAGTATTCAGATAATGGCAAAAAAGATCTTAGCGTATATGCGGATTCATTTGTCGCATTAAACGGAAGAAAAAGTGTACAATTTATTGATCCTAGTGTGGATCTTATCAAGGAGACGGAATCATTTAAGCATAAAAAATGGATTTTACCTTTCGATGGCTGATTTACGCTTTAAATTAATTGTCTTATTCTCATTTTGCTCATCTTTGAGTATTGCACAAATTGACTTTTCAGGTAAAGTAGTCGATGAGAGAGGTGTGGCAATAGATGCAGTTGATATTTTACTTATTAACACAGGGGAGCGTACATCAACGAATGAATTAGGTCGCTTTAATTTCGAGTTACAAAAATCAGGTGTTTATCAGCTGGTTGGATTTGCTTTTGGATATGAAAAATTTAAAAAATCAATTGAAATTAATCAGGATTTAGAATATAATTTTTCTCTAGTTGAGTTAACGGAGAATTTATCTGAGTTAGAATTTATAAGTCGAGAAAAACAAGATTTTAATCTAAGAAGGTTAAATCCAGTAGAGGGTATGAGTATTTATTCAGGGAAAAAGAATGAGGTTATTATGGTAGATCAACTGACCGCCAATAAGGCAAGTAATAACGCTCGTCAAGTATATGCCCAAATAGTGGGGCTTAACATTTATGAAAATGGTGATGGGGGTCTTCAACTTAATATCGGTGGTCGTGGTTTGGATCCTAATAGGTCATCTAATTTCAATACTAGACAAAATGGTTATGATATTAGTGCAGACGTGCTGGGCTATCCTGAGAGCTATTACACCCCACCTGCAGAGGCTTTAAATCAAATTCAAGTGGTTAGGGGTGCAGCCTCTCTACAATATGGTAGTCAATTTGGCGGATTGATTAATTTTAAAATGAAAACATCTTCTTTAGATAAAAAAATTGAACTGATTACACGACAGTCGGTAGGTTCATTTAATGCCTTTTCCTCATTTAATAGCTTGGGTGGAAGTTTAGGAAAGTTTAGTTATTACACTTATTATAATGGGAAAAAGAGTGATGGATTTAGACCTAATGCATCTTATTATTCTCATAATGCATACGGCTTTTTACAATATAAATTCAATTATAAAACGAGTATTTCTTTAGAGTACACGCATTTGAGTTATTTAGCTCAACAAGCTGGAGGATTAAGTGATACTCAATTTAATATTGATCATCGATTTAGTAATCGAACGCGTAATTGGTTTGATATTGACTGGAATTTAGCTGCTTTAAAATTTAATCACTCATTTTTTAACAATTTGAAAATAGAGGCAATGTTGTTTGGTTTACTTGCAGATAGGAAATCGCTTGGTTATAGGGGTAACCCGATTAACTTGAATAACAATCCTATTTCTGAGGAAGATTATGTAGATGAAAATGGGGATTTCATTTTTAATAGAGATTTAATTTTTGGAACTTTTAAAAATTATGGAGCAGAATTGAGACTTTTATCTCCTTACAAAATAAAAAACAAAGATTTAATACTTTTGTTGGGAAGTAAATTTTATCGCTCTCAAAATACATCTAGGCAAGGTCCTGGCACTATTGGAACTAATGCTAACTTTAACTTTCAGAATGAATTATATCCTGATTATTCAAATCAATCTGATTTTAAATTTCCAAATCTAAATGTTGCATTTTTTGGTGAAAATATTTTTTTCATTAATGAAAAATTATCTGTCACTCCTGGATTTCGATTTGAACATATAATTACAGAAAGTAATGGATATTACAAACAAATTACATTTGATAATGCTCAAAATCCTATAAGTAATGTTGAATTGAGAGATGACCGCTTGTTTAATCGCTCTATCTTTTTACTTGGTTTAGGTGTGAGTTATTTGATGAATATTAATAATGAGTGGTATGTAAATTTTTCTCAAAATTATAGATCTGTTACATTTAGTGATATTCGGACAACAAGTCCCACCTCTATTGTAGACCCTGATATTAGCGACGAACGCGGTTTTACTACAGATCTTGGTCTACGAAGTTTGGATCAAAAAACAGTTAGCTACGATTTAAGTGTATTTGGATTATTTTATGATGACCGTATTGGAATTATTTTAGATGATCGGGCAAATAGGGTCAGAAAAAACATTGGGACAGCATTTATTTATGGGCTTGAAATGTTTGGTGAGATTAATTTAATCGAAATTATAAAAAGCCAATCAAGTGAAGCTAGAGCGGGTATTTTCATTAATACAGCAATTACTAAATCGAGTTATTTGCGTTCGGAAGAAAATAATGTCGAGGGGAAACAAGTTGAATTTATACCTAAACTTAATTTTAAAACAGGTATTAATATCGGGTATAAAAATTTTTCAGGGAGTCTACAATGGATTTACCTAAGTGAACAATACACAGATGTTGAAAATTCCTCGATAGCAATTGAAGGGGATATGAGAAATGGATTAATTGGCCAAATTCCCAAATATGATGTCATGGATTTATCTTTATCTTATCTCATGGGTAGGTTTAAATTGGAGACAGGGATAAATAATCTTCTCGATGAAAAATATTTTACTCGGAGAGCCATTTCCTATCCAGGTCCTGGTATCATACCATCTGATAGCCGAAGTTTTTATTCAACCCTTCAAGTCAAGTTTTAGGCCTCATTAGCCACTAGTTTAGCTTTAAAAGTTATTATGGCATTGATGTCATGTACACCCTTCAAAAAGGATGAAAACAATGCAAGTCATATTATATATTAATATTCCATTTTATCCTTGTTATGTTTGCTTTCAAAGTTGCATGAATGATTAGAAAAGGTTGCATTTCAAACTATTCAATTTGATGATAAATAAATTGAGAGGGAGTGTGACTAAATTTTGTATATTCAAAGAAAATAGTAAACATGGATTCACCAAAGCGTACGGAAATAGGAGACTTAGGAGAGTTTGGACTCATAGAGCAAATTAAAAAAGGTGTAGTAATTCATCATGCCTCAACATATAAGGGTATTGGAGATGATGCTGCAGTTGTTGATGGTGGGTTGCATCATAAGAAATTGATCAGCACTGATATGCTATTAGAAGGGATTCATTTTGATTTGAGCTATATGCCTTTGACACATCTTGGATACAAAGCGGTAACCGTGAACGTATCGGATATTGCGGCCATGAATGGAATTCCAAAACAAATGACAATCAGTTTAGGGTTAAGCAATCGTATGTCTGTAGAGGCTGTAGAGGCACTTTATGAGGGCATCCATGCGGCAGCAAAAGATTATCAGATAGATATTGTAGGCGGAGATACAACTTCCTCGAGATCTGGTTTGGTCATTTCGATTACTTTGATTGGTGAATTGACACCTGATAATATTGTTTATAGAAATGGAGCTAAGGAGGGAGATATAATATGTTTATCTGGTGATATCGGTGGTGCGTATATGGGGTTACAAATCTTGGAACGTGAAAAAGAGGTTTTTAAGTCAGATCCAAATATGCAACCTAAATTAGATAAATATCCTTACATAGTAGGTAGGCAATTACGTCCGAAAGCTCGTATGGATGTGATCTATGAATTAGGGGATTTGGATATTTTACCAACTTCTATGATTGATGTCTCGGATGGTCTTGCCTCTGAAATTTTACATTTATGCAGGCAGTCTCAAAAAGGAGCATGTATTTACGAGGATAAGTTACCCATTGAAAAAGAAACTTTTGAGACTGCGGCTGAGTTCAATATGGATCCTAATACTGCCGCATTAAATGGTGGCGAGGATTATGAGCTCCTTTTCACAATTGGTCAAAAAGATTATGAAAAAATAAAAAATCACGATGATATTACCACCATTGGTTACATTCACTCCTCTGATTTAGGTGAAGTTATGGTAACTAATAACAAAAATACAGTTGAATTGACGGCACAAGGCTGGGCACATTTCTAATATTTTTTAATGTGGTGAGACTGCATGTAAAGTAGCAAATAAGAATTTCTCACCTCTATTCAATACGTTTTATGATTAGGATCTTTTGCGTTATTCATAGCTTACGTATACATAGTACTTGAAGAGTGAGAGATTATTTTGATAAAATATATTATATAAGTAGTTGATAATCTCAAATTAGAATAGATGCCTTTGACAATAGATATCCTTTGGAAGTTATTTTTGAGTCACTAAGGAAATTTCTACTTTAATGTCATCATAGATTAATTTATCGCCTAAGTTCATAAAAAAGCTACCAGATCGATGTTTTACTTCAAATTCTGAACGGTCAAAATTAAAAGTAGCCGTTGCTTCATAATCATTCCCATTAGGGCTTAAAGTAGCATTAAATTCAATCGCTTTCGTAATGTTTCTAACGGTTAAGTCAGCTACAATTCGGTATCGATTTTCTTTTTCTGCAGTAGTCTTTATAATTACTAAATGTGCTGATGGAAATGCTTTGGTATCAAAGAAGTCTTCAGATTTCAGGTGATTTTCTAATTTTCCTCTGTACGCCTCTGAAACATCTAAATTGGTAATGGATGTCATGTCAACTTCAAAAGTTCCTCCAATTAATTTACCATCCGAGATCTCCAGATTACCAGATTTTAATTTAATAAGCCCATTGTGAGTGGTAGTGGCACTTCCACCTTCCCATGCAATAGTACTTTTTTGAGTATTCACAGGTATTGCTTCCTTGGGGGTTAACTGTAAAGTAAATAAGGACAAAATAAGTGTTAAGATCATAGTTTTTTTTTTATCAGTTATAAATAATTTTTTGTGAGAGTAAATTAATTAATAAGTTCTTAGTTCTTGGTTAATGCAACTTAATAAAAAATAAATTTTCATTATCAGATATGTTTTTTCCGCTTCTTTAAGTTTTATCGCGGTCTTATTTTTATTCGATCAGAGGAATATATAGTTTTCTAAATTTTTGATAGGGAAGTAATTATTCAAAAAATATTACCACAGCAAAATCCCAAACAGTTGAAAGTTTTTAGGACTAGTTGTTTAATTTTAACTTCTGAACATATTAGATATGATAATAATAGACAAAACAATAATTTCCTCAGATATTTATGAAGAACAGTTCATTTGTGACTTAGATAAATGTAAAGGAGCTTGTTGCATTGAAGGAGATCTTGGAGCCCCTTTGGAACTCCAAGAGTTACCGCTGATTGAAAGTGCTGTTAAAAAAGCTAAAAATTATTTATCAAAAGAATCGAAAGAGATATTAGAAAAAGATGGTGCCTATATTCTAGATGACGAGGGAGATTTTTCCACGACCACCCTTAAGGGTAAAGAATGTAGTTTTGCCTTTTATGATAATGAAAAAACTTTAAAATGCAGTATAGAACAGGCATGGCTTGATGGTAAATCAAACTTTCGAAAGCCCATAAGTTGTCATTTGTACCCTATAAGGATTTCACAATTGCAAGAATACGAAACACTTAATTATGATCGCTGGAGTATATGTGAATGCGCTAGGATATTAGGTAAAAATAAAGGAGTGGCAATTTATAAATTTTTAAAGAAACCTCTCATCAGGAAATATGGTAAAGTATGGTATCAAAAGTTATGTAATGAAATTGAATTATTGAAATCAGAAACTTGAAAGGCTTTGAATAAAATTTTCTGAAAGAAGCAAATGGAACTATAATGGATCAAATGCCAGACCTTGAGGAGTCCAGAGTGAACTAATCAAGCGTAAATAATTTTATTATCAATCATTATTGTGAACTCATGATAATAGAGATGGACGGGTCGATGTAAGCATATTTACGACTTATTATTGTGTCCAAAATTTCTCCGTTCGGTTTTGGACCGAAATAAGGACATTTTTTCATTTAGCCGATAAAATGATAAAATGTATCCTTTGGAGTTGAAAATTTCAAAAAGCGAGGTAAACAAAAGACAAGGAGTTTGATTTCTTTAAATATTTATTATTAACAAGATTAAAGAGATAATATTTGCTACCACTAAATTTCCTTAGTTTAGATAGAATAGCAAATTAATTTTATCAATTTTCATAGGCTAATCAAAGGGATTAAAGGTAGAGTGTCATAAAGATGCTTAGTTTTAATTGGGTAAGTTTAATAAAGGTAGTGGCAATAAAATTCAAATAGCCAGGTGATAATATTTATCTTCACCTTATAGGGAAGCATTAGTTTAGAACAACAATTTTTTTAGATGTATGCTCATACCCATAGGGAAATACCTTTCTTAAAAGGACATTGACTCTATCATTCATATGTTGAGGATTTAGGCTAATTTATTCTAAAAAAATTTGGAGATTGATTTTTAGCGTTATTTGCTAAAATTTGTAAGGCTTTATAATGATTTTTTAATCCCATTTCGGGGTGTACGTGGTTAAAGTTTCTATGGCGCCATAAGGACATAGAAGCACCTGCATAAACTGTAAAGGCTTGTAAAGCAGCTTGTTCATTTACTGTGAGCGATATTATTTGGCAATATCCCATTAATAATTGTCTTAATTTTTCAGCATCAATTGTTTTATTTACCGAGCAAAGGCCTATGATGGCCATGCCAAGGTCAAAAATGCGATAATAATTAGAGGCTTCTTCAAAGTCTAAAATTGTAATACTAGTTTCATCATATTTTACCACAATATTATTAGAAAAAAGATCGCTGTGAATCAATGCTTTTGGAAGATTTAAATCAAGATAAGGTTGGACATAATCTTTAATACCAAATAGCCATTTTGAAAATGGTGATGATCTAGCATATTCGTTAACTAAATGAAAATTCTCATACCCAAAAGGAAGTATTTTGGGTAAATAATCTACTGGGGCCAACTGATGAAGTTGACCCAATTTTTTTCCAGCTAAACGGAGTAAATGCGGAGGTAGGTCGTCCATGATTTTCCCTTCAAAAAAACTTTTTACCATGACGGGTTTGTTCCGCCAGTTCAGGACTAACCTTTGATCAAGCGTAAAGACTGGCTGGGAGGTTTTGAAGTTATGTCTTTGAAGATATAAAAGTAACTGAGCTAAATCGTTTACTTGATTTAGGGATTTGTGCTCAAATAGGTTTAAAACATAAGAATGACTTTCAGTTACAAAAAAGTAATTGGTGTTCTCAGAACCACCTGTTAATTTTTTGATACGAGTTATTTTCTTAAAGCCAAATGGGCTTACTATTTCTTTAATATTTTGATTGCTTAAAAGAGTATATTGGATCATTTTTTATTAATGAAATTTATATTTACGTTCCCAATTGACTTCCATGGCGTTTTTCAAGGTTTCGTATAGAGATGAATGATCACAAGTATAATTTCGTTGACGTTTCTTTTTTGCTTGCTCGATGGATATATGCTTGGTTTGTCCATAGACTTTATTTGTTTGACTGAGTAGCTCGATAGTCCTCGGAAATTTGGCAGGATGTGCGGTAGCCAGACAAATCAAAGGGTGATTACCCAATTGATCTTTCATAAGGTCCGAGGCCACCAAGGATACGGCTGCATGTGGATCTAACAAATAATGCTCATTATCTAATATCTGCTGCATGGTGACTATTATTTTTGGATCATCTACACTTTTCGATAAAAAGCCTTCTTGATATTGTTTTTGCGTCGTGTTATCAAAATTTACTTCACCATTTTTTTCAAAAGTATCTGACCATTTTTTTATTTTTTGAGTATCTCCTTCAACACAAAAATATAAATACCGCCAAAAATTTATGGGCACTAATATATCGATGGCAGAAGATAAGGTCTCAATGATGGGTTGTTTTGAAAATACACCTTTATCAAAAATACGATGTAAGCAGGCATTTTGATTATTGGCGATCAGTAAATGTTTAATAGGTAAGCCCATTTTTCTCGCCAAGCCTCCAGCACACAAATTACCGAATCCACCAGAGGGGACAGAAAAACTTACAGGATCTCCAACCCTTGAGGCGACTTGAAAATATCCATAAAAGTAATGTACCATTTGTACCATAATTCTACCCCAGTTCAAAGAATTAACACTAGATAATTTATGTTTATTTTTGAATTCCTGCTCAGAATATAATTGAGCAATAACTACATCGAGATCATCACCGCCTTCTGGACAGTTGTCGACACCTACTGAATGAATGTTTGTATGTGGTAAAGTAGTCATTTGGCGCTCTTGCTCTGATGTGATTAAACCCTTGGGATAAAGAATCCATCCATCGAGTTGAGATTTGCCTGCAATATAGTGGGCGGCTGCAGGTCCGGTATCACCTGTTGTAGCAACGATAATGGACAGGTGCTCATTTTTTCTTTCAAGAAAAAAATTTACAAGATTAACTAAAAATGACATACCCACATCTTTAAAAGAGAGGGTTGGGCCATAAAATAATTCCATGATGTAGGTTTGACTTCTTGACTTTAAAGGATAAAGAGGAATCACTTCTTCTTTTTCAAAGGTGTCATACGATTGATCCAGTAATTCTTTCAACTCATCTGATGAAATGATAGATTTCTTGATAAATAGAGAGATGATTTGGAAGGCTAATTCCTTATAAGATAATGCTTTCCAAGCGGTCAACTGCTCGAGATTAATTTTGGGTAGATATTCGGGTACATAAAGACCTCCATCTATGGCATAGCCATCGAGTATAGCTCGTTCAAAGCTCACTTTTGATCCGCCTCCCTTATTACTTTTATAATCCATTATTCTTTGTTAGTTGATATTTAAGCAAGACAGATTTAGCGATCATGATGTCCTGAACAGCAACACCTGTGAGATCTACCACCGTAAGTTGATCATCTGAGTATCTTTGTAACTGAGGATCTTGAATTGCCTTACCGAGCTCAATTAAATTTTCAGGAGAAAGGAGACCCAGTTTAATCGCTTGAAAGACCTCACCTCGGGTAGCAGATTGAGATATACTATCTACAACAACGAGATCTGCATGGGCCAATATTTTTCCATCGAGTTCTTGTTTTGTAGCCGTATCAGATCCCACGGCGGTAATGTGTGTTCCCTGTCGTAAATCTTCTAGCTCAAGTAAAGGAGTTTCTGAAGGAGTTGTCGTTACGATCAATTGAGAATTTAAGGCCACTTCCTTTGGGTCAGTGGCAATTTGTATATCAAAATATGGTCTTAGTTCATTTTTTAATTTTTCTGCTTTTTGAGGATTTCTACCCCATAACCAAACGCGCTTACAATCGGTTTGGGTTCGCAGTTGCACCAGTTGTAACTTGGCTTGGACACCTGTACCCAAAATTCCTATTGATTCTATGATTTTGGGAGCAAAATATTTTGCTGCCAGCGCTCCTGCAGCTGCCGTGCGAATATCAGTAAGATAGCCTTCATCTAATAAGATGGCTGTTAGCTCACCTGTTTGTTGTTTAAATAAGAGCATCAAACCTTGACTTGAGGCAATGCCTAGACTGGGGTTTTCATAGAAACCTGAAGCAATCTTTATAACATAGTAATCATTATTAATTATATAACCATATTTTATATGAACATCGCCAGGGGGGTTATTGAAGAGAAGCTCACCAACGGGAGGCACTACACTTTGACCATTACTATAGGCCTTAAAACCTATTTCCATAGCAGTTTTTACGTCAACTTCCTTAAGCAAGGACTTGATTTCATCGATCTTGAGGATTGTAGGCATGAGCTTATGTTTATTCAAACTTAAGAATTATGCTGTTAAACAGCTAAACTTCAAGACATGTTAATTTTAACTAGAAAAACAATACTCAAATGGGAAACGTAAATTAGTCGGAGATACCGTTTAAATACATATCAAACATGAAGGGATTTATAAGGGGCTCATCAATTATGGGATAAGGTGTGAAAGGTCCAATTCTTCCCAATCCGCTACGACCCGTTATTTCATCAATGGCGATACTTAATAGCAACTCATCATCTTCTCCTAAGGGTTTCATAAATTCTAAATAATCAG
>CAJWQD010000050.1 GCA_913045135.1 uncultured Flammeovirgaceae bacterium
AGCAAACTGGTGACTTGCTTCCTGCAGGATCTTATTACTATATTATTGAAATTTCCCAAAATGATAAGGTTATTCAGGGATGGCTATATTTGACCTATTGAAAATGAAGCTAAAATTGTTTCTTTAATTATTCTTATTCGAATTATATAAATATGAAATTAAACATATTCTTTTTAAGAAGCGGATCAATCTTCTTTTCGATGTTTTAGAATAAAGTAAATCAGTATTAAGCTACGAGAGTATGCCTTTTACTAATTTGCCATGAACATCAGTCAGTCTGAACCGTCTGCCCTGGTGTTTAAAAATAAGTTTCTCGTGATCTATACCAAATAAATGTAACAGAGTGGCATGAAAATCATGAACGTGTACGGGGTCTTTTACTACATTGTACCCAAAATCATCCGTTTGACCGTGAATATGGCCAGATTTTACCCCTGCACCTGCCATCCACATTGTAAAAGCTTTTGGGTGATGATCTCTACCGTAGTTTGTTTTAGTCAATTGTCCTTGAGAATAAACTGTTCGACCAAATTCACCACCCCATACTACCAAGGTGTCTTCAAGCATACCACGTTGTTTTAAATCCTTAATTAAGGCTGCATTTGCTTGATCAGTGAGTTTATTCTGATTTTTAACTCCTCCAGGGCATCCCACGTGCTGATCCCACCCTTGATGAAATAACTGAACAAACTTTACTCCCTTTTCCAATAATTTTCTAGCCATCATGCAGTTGGCAGAATAGGTACCTGGATCACGACTGTCTTTACCGTACATTTCAAATATATAGTCAGGCTCATCTGACATATCGGTTACTTCAGGAACAGAAGTTTGCATCCTAAATGCCATCTCGTATTGGGTCATACGTGCATTGATTTCAGGATCACCGTAGGCATCGTATTGCAGGGAGTTCAATTTTCCCAAGTAGTCTAGCATTTTTCTCCGATCATTGCCATCGTAATTTTCTGGATTACTTAAGTAAAGAACGGGGTCTTTACCTGAGCGGAATTGAACGCCTTGATGCTCAGTGGGTAAAAACCCATTACCCCAAAGACGAGAATAAAGCGGCTGTCCTCCCATATTTTTTGTAATTAGTGTTATAAAAGTTGGCAGGTTGTTGTTGTCAGACCCTAAACCATAACTTAACCATGAACCTATTGAAGGTCTTCCTGGAAGCTGATTTCCAGTTTGCATAAAGGTAATGGCAGGGTCATGATTAATCTGATCGGTTTGCATTGATTTTATAAAGCACAGATCGTCTACAATTTCCGATGTATGGGGGAGTAATTCGCTTGCCCATGCACCAGATTTACCATATTGTTTAAAATTAAAAATAGAAGGTGCAATTGGAAACTCTGATTGTTCGGCACTCATAGCGGTTAACCTTTGACCCTGACGGACAGAATTAGGTAAGTCTTTCCCAAACATACTTTTTAACTTAGGTTTGAAATCCCACATATCAAGTTGAGATGGACCTCCACTTTGAAATAGATATACTATTCGTTTTGCTTTGGGTAAATGATGTGGTAACCCCAATCTGTTTTTACTGTATGATTTCAGAAAGGTATCGGCATTTGAATCATCAATATTTTTTGGATTAACGGACGCTGATATGTTTTCAGAATTCAATAAAGAACCCAAAGCAATTGCACCCAGACCCATTGAGGTTTTTGTTAAAAAATTTCTGCGGCTTAACTGGTTTTCAAGCTCTTTAAGGTCTTTATTATCTGATTTTAAGTGATTGTGATTGTGACACATGGTTATTTTACTTTTTTATGCACTTTCTTAATTCTCAATAATAGAAGTTCGGTGCGTTTTCATCTTTTTGTTATTGTGGCATCAGAGTTTATTATCGTACTTACAACAATTGCATTTGCTGCAACCATCGCTTTATTATGTTTATTTGATATACGAAACTCGCCCGTATTTAACCAACCTTTGCTTTTATACTTATTAGACTTAAATTTTTTATATTCCTGAAATTGAAGTTCTTCCAAAAGCCTTAACTCTTCTTTTTTTATACTTCTTCCTGTCAATTTTTTGAACACAACTGAAATTCCGATTTTAAGATCGGTAAACGACAACATTTCATATCCCAACACCCGAGAAGCCTCTATATATGTAGGGTCATTCATCATTACTAGGGCTTGTAGTGGAGTATTTGTTTCCTGCCGTCTTACTGAACAAAAAGATCGATCAGGAGTGTCAAACGTGGCCATTGTAGGGTGGGGCACAGAACGTTTCCAAATAGTATACATGCTCCTACGGTATAGCTTTACTCCTTCGTCTTCTTTGTAGGACGATCCATTAATTTTCCACAAACCCTCTGGTTGATATGGCTTCACACTTTTTCCTCCAATTGTTTTATTTAAAAGTCCAGATGCCGCCAAAACATTATCGCGAAGCATTTCACCAGATAATCTTTTTGAGGGGCCTCTGGCTAATAGTCGATTCGTTTTATCATGTTCTAAGAGTGTTTTGTTTGCATAAGAGGATTGCTGGTAGGTATAGGACATTACCATCAATTTATGCAATTTTTTAACATTCCAACCAGATTCGATGAATTGGATCGCTAACCAATCCAATAGTTTTGGGTGACTTGGCAGTTCTCCTTGATTACCAAAATCCTCGACTGTTTTTACGATTCCTACCCCAAAGAGGTTTTTCCAATAACGATTTACCGCCACTCGGGCAGTTAGGGGATTGTCTTTACTGGTTATCCATTTTGCCAAACCAAGCCTATTTTTTTCTAGGGTGTCGGTAAATACCATTATGTTTTCTGGCATATTTGGATATACTCTTTCACCGTATTGATCGTATTGACCACGATTTAGAAGGTAGGTTTCTCGAGGTTCCTCCATCTCCTTCATTACCATAATTTCTTGAACTGGCTCAATACTATCTATTTGAATTTTTCGCGTGTTTGCTAATTCGTTGATAAGAGATTTATAGTCTATAGAATTATTGGTGATATAATATTGCTGAAGCATTTCTTCTTCATTGGGGGTCAACTCACTTTCAGGTTTATTAATTATGTATTTTAATTGATTAGAATCAGAAATTTGTAAAACCTCTAAAGCACTCAGCTCCTTTTTAAATACTAAAATATCGTCAACAATTGCTCCTCCAATTCCTTTGCCACGCCAGCGTGCACCAATTTGTAAACCTGGTTCATTAGCATGTTTGTAGATGATATTCTTATATAAATTATCAACTTTTGTATGAGTCTCCAGTTCCATACCGTCTAAATAAATTTTCAAACCTTTTGCTTTACTCGACCCGTCATAGGTCATTGTAAGTTGTAACCACTTGTTTTTTGGAATTTCTTGAGTACTGATTTCAACAATTGCATTATCAGGCCAGAAATGGGCGAGCATAGCTTCAAGCTTATTTTCCTTGAGAGCCAAGTGGTAACCTCTATAATTATATAACCTTGTTCCAATATTCTTATGAAAAATGACACCATTTTCCAATACCTCTGGTATTTTTATTCTGATACCAATACTAAAAGTCTGATTTCTTCTAAACACTCCTATATTGCCTAAATCTAACCATGCATCACCATCGAGTTCTAGACCCTCATCCGAAAACCCCTCAACTATAGTGGGTGACTGTTTAGGTGAATGTTGCCTTTTCATTTTTCCTTTTTCTGATGAATTGACAACGTTAATCAAACGTCCATTTAAAAAATCTAATTTGGCAACTAGCTTATCTGGTAAATCATTTACATTTAGTTTTTGATAGGCTTGGTTTTCGACCCATTGAACTGCTTTTTTAGATTCTGAAATGACTGTATTTTCAATTGCCTTTTGCTTATTTTCAATAAGTTCATTTATATAATTAATGAATTCCTCTTGTTGGCGTGTAGGGAGCAACATATTAGGTACTGGCATAGACGAATCAAATGAGATTTGTCCTGACTCATTTATATTGTTAAAGAAACTGTACATTTCGTAATAGTTTTTCTGTGAAATTGGGTCGTACTTGTGATCATGGCATTTGGCACAAGCAACTGTTAATCCTAAAAACCCTTCACCAACAACATTTGTTCGGTCAGCTACATACTCAGAGCGAAATTCCTCATCAATGATACCTCCTTCCTGATTTTGAGGGTGCAATCTATTGAAAGTAGTGGCTAGAACTTTATCCTTACTGGGGTTTTTCATCATATCGCCTGCCAATTGCCATTGAATAAATTTGTCATAAGGCATATTTTGGTCAAACGCTTTAATAACCCAATCACGATAGGGTGAGACGTCACGGTAGCGATCTACGGTATAACCGTGTGTATCTGCATATCTCGCGAGATCCATCCAATCTAGTGTCATTTGCTCAGCAAAATGGGGTGAAGCCAACAACCGATCAACTTGTCTTTCATAGGCATCAGGTGAACTGTCGTTTACAAAACTTTCTATATCGGATATAGAGGGAGGTAAACCAGTTAAATCAAGACTTAACCTTCTTAGTAAAATCTCTGATTTGGCTTTTGGATTAGGTTGTAGCTTTTCTGTTTCCAACCTGGCCAAAATAAAATTATCAATGGGATTTGCTACTTTTTCCTCTAATTTGACCTTCGGAATTTTAGGACTTTTAGGTGGTATAAATGACCAGTGTTCTTTGTATTCTGCTCCTTGTTTGATCCATTTAATCAACAATGCTTTTTCGTAATCAGAAAGCTTCAAGTGTGACTCTGGTTGGGGCATCACTAAAGAGGGATCATTAGATAAGATTCGATGAATTAGCTCACTTTGGTTTAGATTACCGGGTTTAATGGCATAGTTCCCTGACCCTTCTAATTTTGAATATGCATACTTGGGAAGATGTAATTGAAGTGCAGCCTTTACCTTTGCTTTATCAGGTCCGTGACACATAAAACATTTATCAGAGAGAATGGGCTTTATGTCTTGATTAAAATCGATTTCTTTGGGTAATTTTTCATAAACCAGCTGAACTGGTCTGGGAATATGTGGTTCGCTACATGATATTAAAAACCTAAATAAATTGATTGTTGTTAGAAGTAGCAGATGGCTATAATTCATGCCAATTAAAATTATTTTTTATAAATGTAAGATCTAAACTAAAGGTTTCCATATCTTATTATAAGAATATTACTGTTTATTAATTATTCCAAAATAAATCTATTTAGTAAATGTTATGTAAAACACACTATTGATATATACAGTAACGCATAAGCTACTTTTTTGAACACTAGATATGTTCGATTTAACCCAAGCTCAAATCTAAATCTATTTTCTTTTGTTTAAATGATCTATGCTTGGATTATTTTCTATACTAAATAATGGGAGATGATAATTTTCCTGTGCTGTCTGAAAAAACTTCTGTTTCAATATCTAATTTGTTGAGCATACTGAGAAATAGGTTGGATAATCTTTCTTCTTTTTCATTAAATTTAATAAAAGTTCCGTGCTTTAAACCCATATTCGATCCACCTGCTAAAATAAGTGGGCAATTTCTTGCGTTATGGTTTGTACTTTGAGAACTCCCGTAAAGTATTAATGTATTTTCTAATAAAGATCCATGAAGATCTCTCGTATTTTTCATTTTATTTATAAAGTAGGCAAATTGATCTGCATACCATTGATCTAATTGCCCCCACTCTTCCCAATGTCCAGTTGTTCTGTCATGTGAAATGCTGTGATGACCTTGTAATCCTAGTGCTATTTTTGGGAAATTATCTCCAAAACCCATTCCATCTTCTCTGGCCATCATATAGGTTATGACTCTAGTGGCATCTGTTTGAAAACCTAGAACTATTAAATCCATCATTGAACGAACATAGTCTTTGGGAGCAGCTGAAGGATCTAAATCTAGATTTATTAAACTAGAATCAAAATCTTTCATTGGGATATCTAACCATTTTTCATTTCTATTGAGTTGTTTCTCAACTTGGTCTAGTGATGAGAGATACTCGTCCAGTTTTATTTTATCATTAGATCCCAGTCGATTTTTAAGTGTTTTACTGTCCTCTAAAATTAGGTCAACTATCTTTTTCCCCTGATGTATACTTTTTCTTCTGTCTGATGATGTATTTCCTCCATTAGGTGAGAAATAACGTTCGAAAATTTCACGTAGACTGTGTTCTGAGGGCATAGGTTTTCCAGAAGAATTGAAAGATAGTGTAGATGTCCTAGATTTGTAGCCTACTCCACCATCAGTTGATAATGTAAGAGAGGGAAATCTTGTGTATTTACTTAATTGTTCTGCGGCTACCTGATCAACAGAGATACTGTTTTTATATTCTCCTCTTAGGTCTCCTCCTGTAAGAAATGAATCACCGGCCATATGACCAAGCACGTTTCTACTAAATGGATGGCTCAATCCTCCTATAATTGAAAAATCTTTCCTATGTGGAGATAATGGACCTAAAGATTTTGTTAATTTATAATTTGAACCCTCTAGCGAAGGAAACCAACTCCAATCTTTATGATAAATACTTTCTTTTGGGGGAAGCCCAACACCATTAGGAAAATATAAAAAACATAAACGTTTGGGTTTTGATGGCTCTGCAAGTTTAGAAAAACTTGTCATGGCCATTCCCTCTAAATAAGGAAGCATACAAGTTACTCCTAATCCTCTTAGAAAAGTACGACGGTCTAAATGCCAAGGTTTTTTAGTCATCTTCGAGCTATTTTATTAAACCAACTTTGTTTCTTATTGTAAAAAGATGGACTTAAAACTATTTGTTCAATAAGTGTCCTAAAACGATAATTATCGTCTTTTACTTTTTTTACAATATTATTAATTTCTTTTTCATCTGCAAAACCTATATCTCGACCCACTGCATAAGCTAATAGATTTTCAACTAATGATCTGGTGAAATCATCTTTCTTTAAATCTAAAATATATTCCTTAATTCCCTCAATTCCGTTAATTTCGGTACCATCTGGTAATTTTGATCTGGAGTCAATGGGCTTTTCTTTTGCGGTCAATTGAAATCTTCCAACAGCATCGTAATTCTCGAAAACAACTCCATAAGGATCAATTTTTTGATGACAATCCATACAAGAAACCTTATTTCTGTGTATAAAAAGTTGTTCTTTTAATGTGAGATTTTCAAAACCCGGTGTCTCAGGATCTAATTCTGGCACATTTGCTGGTGGTGCAGGGGGGTGGTCTCCAAGAATTTTTTCTTTTAGCCATACTGCACGTTTTATTGGATGGGCTTGCACACCGTCGGAATGACCACTTAAAAAAGATCCTTGAGAAAGTAAACCTCCTCTGTAATGATTTTCATCGAGCTTTACCGGCCTAAATTTATTTCCTGTCACACCTTTTATACCATAAAATTCCGCAAGATTTTGATTTAACATTGCAAAATCTGAATCAATAAAATTCATGATACTTAAATTATTTTTTAATAAATACTCAATAAAATTGTAGGTTTCATTAAACATATCTTCTTTTACAAAACGAGTGAAATCCTCATAATTTTCAACATTGACATCCATACTTTTGTGCCTATCTAGACGCAACCACTCAAAAGCAAAAGATTTTACCATATTAGAAATTTTGGAACTTTTTACCATTCGTTTAACTTGTCTTGTGAGATCTTTATGTAAATCACCATTGCGTGCTAAATTAATAAGGGTTTCATCAGGAGGTGAATTCCATAAGAAATATGATAATTGAGAAGCCAAATAAAATTCGTCATCCATTTCAATTGATTCAGGATTTTCTGGCGTTGCTATATAAATAAAATTAGGGGAACATAGCACGGCAATCAATACCTCTTTTATCCCATCTTCAAAATGCTCAAAATCATTTTTGATATCATTCCAGAAATCCATATAACGATTCAATTCATCTGGATGCAGGGGGCGTCTAAAAGCACGTTGCATAAATTGTCCGATCACATCACGGGCATAAAATTCAATATTTCCTTTGTTTGGGGAATCAAAAAATATTGCAGTATGACTCTTAGGTGGCCAAACTGGGTAATAAGGGGCTTCGAATTCTACTGATTTAATTAGTAAAGGGGGGCCTTTAAGACCACTTTCTTTTACAAGATGATTATTCCATAACCCAAAAGTAAGTATGTTGGCAAGTTCTCCACTTAAATCACTACTTCCCAATGGAATAGGAAGGTTTTCTAGCCTACCAGTGAATTCAAAAGTTTGAGATTCACCCATTGGTGCAGTAACTTCAACAGGCAAAGCAAAGGTTTCATAATCCATTCCGTCATCAGTTCTTGAACCACCAAACACCTGTATTGATGGATTTATCGATGCATATTTAGAGTTGTCTATTCTGGATTCCTCCTCAAGGATTTTAGGAAGTGGATGGTTGTCGGGAAGCGGTGTGAAAACGATATGACTAAACCCTACAAAAAACTTTCCGCCAATATTACCCTTGTGTACTCCTTTTGAAAGATAAGCTAAGGTAACAGGTGTAGTAATTTCATCATTTTCACTTAAATTTTTATCTAAATTTAAATGTCTGCTAATTATCCCCTCATCATTCCAATCAAAAAGACCAATTCTAAATGACGGAGAGGCATCATTTTTAACATAAGGGTGAATCAAATCAATCTGATATATACCAGACTTAGGTATTTTATATTCAAATTTTATGTTAACATCGTTGGGAACTTCTTTTGACATTAACCAACGATTTTTTATTAATACAAAATCTTTTTTTGTCTTGATATCTTTTGCAACAACAAAAATTGATTTATTTGATTTTTTTGCAGGCTTATTATCTCTTAAATCAACAAGTCGTTCAATGGAATTTAAATTATACCCCTTTGAGGCTTCAACTCTAAAGGCAAAATCACCAGATCTTGGAAAATCTTGTCTAATTAATAATTTTAGATTTGGGGAGGGGCCTTGCCAAGATTTTGGAGTGACCTCCTTAGCTGGTAGCGCCGAATTCAAAACCATCCCTTCTTTAACGATGTTGTAACGATTACTCGCAGAACCCCGCATACCAATTCCTATTTTACTTTTGAGTAAACTTAAGTTGTCTTTTCCTTTTTGATTTAGATTTTGAATAGGTGTTCCTTGTCCATCTAATATCTCTACGATTAAATCATCATTATTTACAGGAGCAGTTTGATAACCACCAAATTCAGCTGCTGAAATTCCGTCACCAATATTTTTCCCTATAGACACCTTATATCTTTTTGATTGAGGTTTCTCTCCAAAGACAATTGCCTTGTCTAGGGCCTCTCTAGCTATTTTTTGGAAATAATCTATGTGAAGTGCGGACGTTTGAAGGATATTTCCATTATTGCTGAATCCCATTTTGGATTTACCATCATCGGGAAGTACATCTCCAAAGTTTACAGTAAGATCCAATAAGTTTTTCAAACTATTGGTATATTGAACTTTTGTCAACCTGCGCATTACACTTTTATTGTCAATTCTTTTGGCGACGGCAGCTTTTTCAAGATTTTCTGTCATCCAATCAACTAGAGTGCGACGTTCATCATCTTCAAGTTGTTTCTTTTTCTTAGGTGGCATTTCTCCCAAATTGATAACGTTTAAGGCAGCATGCCAGCTTTCGGCATCAATGGAATTGACCATATTCCAATTTAAAGTGTCCAAGCGCATGTCTCCCTTTTGTTTTTCCACTCCATGACATTCATAGCAATGGGTCTTGATGATGGGTTGAATATGGCTTTTGTAATAGATTGCTTCTGCAGATAATGAGTCTGATTCTTGTGTATTGATGACAATGTACTGATCTTCATTTTCAATATTAAGCATGTTTTTCATCGCAACAGGCATATACTTTGTCAAATAATCCTCGCCATGGGTTAGATAACCACCATAATGACCTGCTAGTGTTAGTAGTGTTACATTGGTAAAAAGGAAAACTTTATAGAAATTAGTGACTTTATCGGAATTAGTGTCTGTTTTTTTTTGACGAATCACAACCAACCAGATACATATAAGGGCTGTAAACCAGCCGAGCCATTTATGAGTATTCAAAAGTTCATCATCATAGCTTCCATTGGAGCCCAATAGAAAACCTAATGTGATAGTTGGAATAATACTGATTACTGAAAACCAAAGAAGAATTTTACAGGCCGCATCTAAAT
>CAJWQD010000051.1 GCA_913045135.1 uncultured Flammeovirgaceae bacterium
GAAAGAAGAAAATGCTAAAAGTAATAATACTATTTTTTTCATTTTATTTTGGTTTATATTCATTTATCTTCCTTAATCTATTATTTATTTTAATTATTAGCAAATCACTATTCAATTCATATTACTAGACATTTTATAATACCGAGAGGCCATAAAAAGAGTATCATCAACGAAGCAGTCATTAAAAGGGGATGATGTCTAAAGGGGGGTTCAATATCCTTATTTTGGAACACAAAACTATGAAAATAAAAATTTCAATTTAGATTAATATTTTATGCGAAATTTTAGTTCTAATTATGCTCACCCAAGACGTAAAATTATTTTTGGAAATGCTCTTATATAAATATGTCATTTGAAGGACTTGAAATTATCATTAATCCTTTATTTATCTATAAATACTCATCCAATAGATTTAACTCTGCATTTTAAAATTGTAAGAATTGAGTTGTTAGCCATTATTAAAAGGCGAGAGATATATGAATCAATTGAAGTTTATACAAATTAAGACCCATAAAATTCACAATTTAAGAATAATTAATGAACGTTATAAAAGTTTTTTTAAAGCATTCATATTTTCGGATATTAAAAAATTAATTCTTTAAATACATGCCTTTATAAAAAATTTAAAATACCTAAAACATTTATTATATCTGGAGAACATCTAGTCTATTACGTGAGGAGATAAACGGTAGCTGTAAGCGTTTATCTCAAAAGGGAATAGAGGATTTTTAGGTGAGATGATACTTTTTTAGATAACTATTGTATTGCAGTTCTTGGGATTTCATTACCTTGGCATGATAAATTTTACTGACCAAATAAAAAAATGGAAAATATGATTACTGAAATAAAGTCAGCTTTCTTTTTATCCTTCTTGTTATTCGCTAGTGTAATGTTAATTCCAAGTTGTCAACAAAAACAAAAAGATCAAGTTATCGAAGTAGAAAAGGCTGAATATTTTTTACTTCGACCAGAAATCGAAAAAGCTTATGGCTATTCGCATGCTGTCAAGATTGGCAATGACATTAAAATTTCTGGTGCTGTAAGTATGGATGACGAGGGAAATCCAACTGCTATTGGTGATTTGGGTAAACAAATGAAAAATTGCTATGCTGATTTAGAAAAAATATTAAAACATTATGACTGTACATTCGATGATGTTGTAGTGGAAAATATTTTTACAACCAATATGCCATTATTTCTTGAGAAAGCAGCGTATAGAAATAAAATTTACACGAAACAATTTCCAACTGGTTCTTGGCTTGGAGTTAAAGAACTGGCTCTGCCAGGTTTGATGATTGAAATCGAATTAGAGGTCTACAAAAACTAAAAATGTAGTTAGTAATACATATAAGATATTTTATTATTTATGTTATAGCTAATTATAAAAAAGGTCTTTGAAGGATCATCAATTATTGTGAAATACTACAAACACCTTTTAATCTTTAGTTTACTTTGTTCATTTACATTGTTTAGCAATTGTGGTAATAACGATGATCCTGTCGGGGAAATTCTCACCAGTAATAATAACACAAATGATGATTCGAATACAGTAATTGACGCTGACGGAGACGGTGTAGCCGATGGCTATGATACTTGTTCAGATACTCCTGATGGTGCCATAGTGGACATCTATGGTTGCTCTGATTCACAGAAAGATACTGATGGGGATGGATTAACTGATGATTTAGATGCTTGTGCTGATACTCCCGGAGGGACGCTGGTTGATGAAATCGGATGTGAATTAACATTTATTTACTTAGACGAAAATGGAATTACAATAAAAGCGACCTAAGATGCGGTAGTAGGGGGAAATTATGAATTAGATGGTATAAGTTATCAGGTAATTGATTCAGCTATGCTCTATCAAATGATATTTGATAAAAAAGATGTTTCGAAAGTAGTTACATCCTTTGTTATAAATATAAAAGAGATATTTAAATCAGATACTTCTTTTAACCAAGATATTGGATCTTGGGATGTAAGTAATGTTGAAATTATGAATGGGATGTTTGAAGGAGCCAGCTCTTTCAATCAAAATATTGGCAGTTGGGATTTGAGTAGTGCTAAAGATATTCGAAAAATGTTCAGCAATGCGTCATCTTTTGACCAAGACATTAGTTCTTGGAATGTAAGTAATGTAATTCAAATGAATAATTTATTTAAATCAACACCTTTTAATCAAGATATTGGATCTTGGGATGTAAGCAATGTTGAAATTATGAATCGAATGTTCGAAAAAGCAACGTCATTTAATCAAGATATTTCAAGTTGGAATGTAATTAAGGTTGCCCAAATGAAACATATGTTTGATAGCGCTTCCAATTTCAATCAAAGTCTAAATTTTTGGAATGTATCTAACGTTACTAATTGTGAATTTTTCAGTATACATGCAACCGCCTGGACCAAATCAAAACCTAACTTTACGAGCTGTTTAAATGGAGATGAATCAGTTTGGACAGGGGAATTAATTACCTTCTCAAAAGCGGACAATACAGATCCTAAATTGGCAGAAAATCAAGATAGGATTACTGATAACGTATGGCTCACAAGAGCAGATAATGAAGGTGGGCAAATTTATAATCCAGTTCTGGAAAGTGGGTCAAATAAGGAATTAAGTCCATTAGGAACTGAATGGGCTGAGGGAGATATTGAAAATTATGCTTCTTTAACTTATTTTCCATTTCGAACTGCGACGGTTAAGCCAAGACTAGCAATAGGAAAAAACTATGTTATACATTTAATTGAAGACAATATTTATTTATTGATAAAAATAACCTTGTGGTCGAGAAACAAAGCTGGAGGATTTAGTTATGAAAGAAGTACCAAATAAAGTAAATAATGTTGCCTAATATTTTTCTATTTATTAAGGTGACAGAGATGCTATAATTATACTTTATTATAATCCTTTTTGACCTTAGGTATTAATCGATATAGGGTTCAAAAATGTCTGAATTTTCATAATTTTTTCTTTATAAATTGATACGTGTTTAGGAAAAATCCAAAATCATCATTATTCTTCTGAAGTGCTAATTGTATTTTTAATTGGTGAATATTTGAGTTAAATGTTGATTAGGTATCTCGACATTTTTTGGGGGAGAGGCGGGGAAAAATCGAAAGAATTATTTCTTTATAACTTTGTTTTTAAACTAATCAACTATGAAGACTAAAAATAATATTCTTTTTGCTGAAAAAATGATTTTATCAAGGTTTGATACTCTTGCCTCTAAAATTATTTGGGAAGTAGACTTAGAAAAAACGATCAGAGGAATAACCCGAATTGATGATTTAATTTTTGTAACTAATACATCAAAATGGGGCATAGGCCATTATACTACATTATTGCAGTTTGATTCGGGAGAAATTTTATGGACGATAAAAAAAGTATTTACTGGTGTGATGATAACAGATAAATATATTTTTAGTTTGAATGGGTCTAAGTTAGAGGCTTTATCTCTAAGGACTGGAAAAGAGCATTTTATTATATCTACGACTTTTAATTGGACAGCACCTAAATTGGCGTTGATAGGAGAAAAATTGTATCTCTATTCAAAGAAAAAGATACTTGAGGTCAATCAGAAAAATGGTCAACTAATGGAGGTAAAATCCCCAAAAGGATTAAATCTTCAAAATACTACTTGCCTATTGGATGAATTCCAAATGAATATCAATACCATCACTACACCTGATTCGGGGGTGGGATTTGTAGGCGATGTGAGTAGTTTTGGTGGTGATGGTGGTGATGGTGGTGATGGTGGTGGTGGTGGTGATGGTGGTGGTGGCGAATGATAAACCGTACATTATTTTAATTGAACGAGTTTCTTGATTTGGCAACGTAATTAATAGTCATCAGGTTTTTGACTCTACAATAACTTAAAAAAATTCACAATAAAAATGACATATTGGAATTTTAAAGTTTTTTTAACATGATATAGATAAGGCATGGGAGGTATCTGAAGTTGTCTTTAGAGAGATTGTAGTGTAAGTCAAAGAGATTCACAAGAACAAACGCATGTGGCTCATGGTACTATTTATTTTATAATACAGCATCAATAGACTTGATTCGGGAACATTCAGAAATATCGAATGTCTGGCTATCGAGATCATGGCAAATAAACACTCATTGAGCCCATATTTTGGTGAATTAAACGTATTACACTTGTACGTTATAAGGCTTTCCCGTGTTACAAAAATTTTGTTTTTAAATTCCTTAAAAAAGGCATTTTTACTTGATCAAATTAATACGCTTTTAAAGAAGTGACCGAAATAAGGGTGGAATAACTTGAGAAAACTGATTTTCAAAGTCATTTAGTATTAGGGGATTAAAGCGTACCTTGAGAAATTAAAAAATATTTACTTCCACCTTTTAGTTTCTATTTAACAAATAGAACACCTACATTTTGCTCTTGACAAGCTCCATTGAATGCTTGTACGGGACCTTTTAGTAAATTTTCAGCATCTCGTTTATACTTGGCCCATTCTTGTTCTAACTCAACTTTGCGTGATTTGCTTCCCTCGGTAATTTTTGGGATACTGCTATCTGATTCACTGATTAAATTGAGGTAATGGGCGGTGAATCCATTTTCAAAGTTTTCAACATCATCATATGCCTTGGATAAGCGCTGTGCCATGGTGGCATCCCATGAAGTTAGATCTTGACTTAACTTATGACCAATATTAAGGAGTTCGTTGTGTTCTTCTGGGTTCATCTCTGAGAGTAAACTTTTAAGCTTTTTGTTCATTTCATTGAGTCGATTGGTCATATCGGTCATCTCTCTGTAGGAGGTAGCAGCGGAGCTCATGAACGTATGGTATGCTTGGTATTGCGCTTTACTGAGATTATAAAATGGGTTAGCTTGAATAATAGCCTTTGTTTCAAAACTTTTTTTGTCATAGGTCAATATTAGTTTATAAGTGCCGGGGATGGCCTGATGTCCTGAATAGCTCCCTTCAATATAGACCTTGGGTATACCAGGAAGTAAAGGATAGCGCATGTTCCAAACGAATCTATTCAGACCTATATTTTTTGGTAGTACAGGTTTTTTTGGTGGATTACCCTCGTAACTTACGTAATTTTTATTTCCCGTGGATGAAAAGGTATTAACTATATTATCTTGTTCATCTAAGATGGTCATGGTAAGTTCGGTTTCTTTCTCTAAGGGGGGCAGACTGTAATATAGAACCATACCGTTGGCAGGATTCACACCTCTAAGTAATTCTATTCCTTTGCTTTCATTAGAATTGAAGCTACTGGACCAATTGGCAATATAGGTGGGGACAGGTGTATAAAGCGTACCTTCGTTTGAGGGTTCATATTGTCGGAGGATATTCAAATCGTCTAAAATCCAAAAAGATCTCCCTTGTGTTGCAACCACGATATTGCCATGACTGATGGCGATGTCGGTGATTGGTGTTATAGGTAAATTCAACTGTAAAGCAGACCAATTGAGGCCTCCATTCCAAGATACGTACATCCCAGTGACGGTTCCAGCAAATAGTAAGTTTTTACGTTTCTCATCTTCACGAACGACTTTGGTATAGGCTCCTTTCGGGATTCCTGTATTTATTAACTTCCATGATTTCCCATAATTTGTGCTTTTGTAAAGACCTGGTGTATAGTCATTGAATTTATAACGTGTAGTCGCTAAATATACTGTTCCGCGATCATGGGGAGAAATTTCAATAGAATTGATTAGTGTCTCGGGCAATCCTTTGGGAGTAACATTTTTCCAGGTAGTGCCGTTGTCTCTTGTTAAATGAAGCCTTCCATCATTACTCGCAGTGTAAATCACTCCTTTTTCATGTTTAGATTCAACCACATAGGATAGTGTACCATAATTTTCTGCACCGACAGCTTCAACAGTGTAAGGACCACCTCCTTTACCTTGTTTTGCATCTATATTTGCGGTCAAATCGGGTGAAATAACTTCCCAAGAAATTCCTTCATCTCTTGTGCGAAGTAAATATTGTGCCCCGTGATAATACGTGTTTGGTTCGTGTACGGACTTTACTATTGGTGCATTCCAATTAAATAAATATTTCATGTCACGCGCCGCCAGTCCAAGGTACAAATTGGGCTCTATCATTACCTTTGTTCCCACTTTGGCTTTAGTATCTAACAATTCAATAGATCCTAAGTAACTACCACCCATGACCTTAACAGGATTATCCGGATCAAAAGCCAAAAAAGCACTTTCTCCACCCGCAGAACTGGTCCAATCCGATTCACTAATGCCAGAAGATCCAATGCCAATACTGGCGATTTTTACCGAAGAGTTATCTTGCTGACCACCATAAATATTATAAGGGAACATATTATCGGTGGTAACCCGGTAAAATTGAGCCGTCGGCATATTGTCAATTCGTGACCAATGTACACCCTTATCAAATGAAATTTCAGAACCTCCATCGCTGGTCAATAGCAAATTTTTACTGTTTTCAGGATTGATCCAAAGATCATGATAATCTCCATGATGACTTCGTATTCGTTCCCAATCTTTGCCGCCATTTAGGGATCGGAAGGTACCAGAAGTACCACCACTTAAAATGTAAATAGTATTTTCATCGTTTGGATCTAAAGTGATTTCAATGTAATACCAAGCTCTTTGCAAGAATCGATGATCTCCACTTATTCGGGTCCAATTTTTACCTGAATTTTTAGAAATGAACAAGCCTCCTTTTTCTTGCTGAGAATCACTTTCAATTAGGGCATATACCCAATTGGAGTTTGCACGAGATACAGCAATAGCCATTTTCCCTTTCTCTTCCGGAAGTCCTTGATGGATTATTTTCCATGTCACTCCACCATCAGAGGATTTATATAGCCCGCTGCCTTTACCGCCACTGATAACTTTCCAGGGGGTTCTCATATGCTCCCACATAGCAGCATATAAAACATCAGGATTATGGTAATCAAGAGATAATTCACTTGCACCAGTTAAATTATTTACAAAAAGGGTGCGGGTCCAGGACTTACCCCCATCTGTTGATTTATAGATACCCCGTTCTTCAGTGGGTCCATTCAGTGCTCCTTGTGCGGCTACCCATATGACATTTGGATCTTTGGGGTGAATCACTATTCGTGAAATGTGCTGAGTCTCCTTAAGCCCCATATTATCCCATGTTTTACCGGCATCTGTTGATTTGTAAACGCCATCACCGTGGGAAGTCATTACTCCTCGCGGTGCGTGCTCTCCCATGCCTACGTAAACGATATTGTTGTGGCTTTCTGATACCGCAATAGCTCCAACAGAACCCATTTTGAAAAAGCCATCAGAACAATTAATCCAATGTTGACCTGCGTCGGAAGTCTTCCAAACTCCCCCGCCGGTAGTGCCCATGTAGTAAGTTAGAGAATTCCCAAGGACACCTGTTCCTGCATTGGCACGCCCGCCTCTGAACGGGCCAATACTTCGATATTTTAGGTTATTAAAGACGGAATCTAACTTTAGCTCTTGTGACAATATTTCATAAGTGATAGTTAGACAGCAGATTATTAAAACAGATACTCTCATTTTTATGATATTCTAATATTGTTAATTCTAATAATGAAATTACATTTATTAAGGTAAATGCCTTATCAACATTTACAATTTAGTTTTTCAATGTTTAAAATGTATACAATAAAATTGATTATTTAATTCAAGGAGTTCAAGAATAATTGTGTGAATGGCAAAATATAAGAATATCAAATAATAGATTATGATATTTTTTTATTGATTTTTTTCATCAATTCTATAACATAAGAGACATCCTCTGAGGTCGTTCGCCAATTAACGAAGGCAGCACGGATTCCTCTTTTTTCTTGGTAAAAGGTAGGTGACATGAATACCTTACCCGTTTCATTGAGCGCTGATAAAAATGTCCTGACATTGACTTCGCTGTAGTCGTTTAGGGTAAAGCAAACTATATTAAGACGTACTGGGGCCAATAACTCAAAATTGGGACATTTCTCAATCCTTTTGCCAAAAGATTGTGCATGTTTAATACTATTATCTACCATTTCCTGTATACCTGACTTACCATAGGCAAGCAGGGAAAACCACACGGAGAGCGCTTTTAATCGTCTTGAATTTTCGGGTAAAAGATTTAAATAATCCACTTTACCCGATTTGTTCTCTAAATAAGGAGCATTTGAGTTTTGAAAGGTTTCAATTTGAAGGATTTTATGAGATTCTTTTATTAAAAAAATAGCATTTTCATAGGGAACATTGAGCCATTTATGGCAATCTATGGTAAAACTATCTGCATACTGCCAACCATTAACCAAATGCCGATGGCTTTTGCTGCAAGAAGCAAAACCTCCAAATGCGGCATCAATATGCCACCAAAAGTTAAATTTTTTCTTTAGTTGGTTGATGCCATCAAAATCATCAAAGTCGGCGGTATTCACCGTACCAGCACTGGAGATTAAAATAAATGGCATACCAGATAATTGTAAGATTTTTTTTTCTAAATCTACTAGATCTATAGATTCTTGATTACCATGGCTCGTTTTAATGGAAGTAATATTGACACTACCTAAACCTAATAATGACATAGCCTTTAAAACAGATGAATGCGGTAGAGCAGCCAAAACATGAATGGCCCCATTTATACCTTCTTTGGCATAATCCCTCCTTTGTTGTTTACCTATCCACTGTCTTGCAGTCGCCAGACAAGTTAGATTAGACATAGTTGCTCCTGATACTAAACCCCCTGATAAATTTTTGGGTAAATTAAATAAATCAAGAAGCAATAAAATGGTCTCTATTTCAATTTGGGCTGAAATATCTCCTTGACCACTTAACTTAAAGGCGTTTTGATCGTATATGGTGGCAAGCCAATCACCGGCAATAGATGCTGGAGTCGTACCTCCAGTTACAAAGCCCCAATATTTGGGACCCGAAGAAGAAACCATGATCTTTTCAAATGTTTCATTGAAGAATTTGAGAGTATTTTTAGCTCCCCATCCATCAACGGGGAGCGAAGTTTCAGAGATTATTTCATTTGTATTTGAAGTAGGACGAGAATGTAAATGCTCCAGATATGAGATTCCCTGATTTTTCACCTCATCGAGAATACTTGCCATCTCATTTAAGTCTTTTTTTAACCTTTCGTTCATTCTACCAAAGTATTAAATTGTGAATTATTAATAAAGTTAAAAAAACTAAGCAAAGTGGGATCTTTAATGAAAAAGAAAGTGGATTAAAATTAGACTAGCCAAGAGGGTCCATCCAAGTCTGCTAATTGAGTTAGAACTGGATTGAAACAATCTTTTTATGGAAGAGAAGTTGCTGATTTTCCCCTCGGATGCTATTAGTAAGCTTATAAAAATAACCCAAAATGCCCGCACAAAATAATTCATATTAGGTAGTAAATATTGTAGCAAAAGATTTAGAGGGAGGGTAAACAAAAAAGCAAATAATACCTTTTTTTTAACCGGGATAAGTAATAATACCGGCGCACAAATCATTACAGTAATACCGCAATTTATATAGTACCTGAGGTTATTTAACGTATGAGTAAAGGCAGCGCTGGGATTCTCAAATTTTAGATATAGTAATATTATACCCATGATAATTGACGTCATTAAACTGAAAACAATTGCTTGCCTCCCTGCCCGTATCTTTTGATGATCAGAAGGCTCTTTTTTAATGTAATTTGAATAGATATCGACGGACCATAAGGTAGCAATAGAATGAA
>CAJWQD010000052.1 GCA_913045135.1 uncultured Flammeovirgaceae bacterium
AGTTTAAAATTTTGAATGACAAATAATTTACTAATTTTGCGGTAATGATAAATGTTAGTATTAAAGCAAAAGATCAAATAAGTTTACTTCGAACCGCTGAAGGTTACAGTGAAGCACATAACTTGCGAGTTTCAGTAAAAGGAGGTGGTTGCTCTGGTTTGATGTATGACATTGCTTTTGATGATACCGTGACCAATGAAGATGATGTTTTTGAAGATCAAGGGGTTAAGATCATCGTTGATAGAAAAAGTTTATTATATTTATTAGGGACAACACTCGAATTTTCGGATGGATTAAATGGTAAAGGATTCCAATTTATAAATCCCAATGCAAGCCGTACCTGCGGATGTGGAGAAAGTTTTTCAATCTAAAATTGAAAAATAAATTAAATAATGAGCGCTTCTAATAAGCCCTAACCTCAACGCCTTTCATAAAATTAATAAATGCAGTATTTACAACACTGTTCCCTCCTTTAGTAGGATAATCTCCTGTAAAATACCAATCACCAAGATGATCAGGACATGCCTTATGTAAGCTATCAACCGTCTGAAAAACCACTTCAAGTTCTGCTTTCATTTTTTTAGGTTTTACAATTTCTGCAATTTTTTTAGATACTTGATCGTAAGAAAAACATGCATAGAGTTCCTTCACATAATTAACTTCATTTATCTTACCTTGGTCGGCTAAACATTTTTCTAGTACCTCTTCCAATAGATATTCTTTCCCCTTATCAATAAGCAAGGATAATACGGCCCTAAAGGCAACAAAATCTTTCATTTTACTCATATCAATACCATAACAATCAGGAAATCTAATCTGTGGAGCCGATGATATAATCACAATTTTTTTAGGGCTCAAATTGTCTAGTAAAGTCAAAATACTTTTCTCAAGCGTAGTACCCCTTACAATACTGTCATCCATAATGACCAATGTATCTCTATTCTTTTGAATAACTTCAAAAGTAGTATCATAAACGTGAGCAACTAATTCATCTCTATGTGAATCATCTGTGATAAAAGTACGTAATTTCGCATCTTTCAATACTAACTTTTCTATCCTCGGTTTAAAGGTCAATAAATCTTCCAATGAATCTGCGCTGGGCTTCTGATCCAATATAATGTCCTTTCGCTTACTTATTAAGTAATTTTCGATACCCGACATCATGCCCAAAAATGAAATTTCAGCGGTATTAGGTATGTAAGAAAAAACAGTATTTTTTAGATCAAAATTTATTGATTTCAAAACTTGAGGAACCATTAATTTACCTAATTCTTTACGCTCACAATAAATATCTGGGTCCGTTCCCCTTGAGAAATAAATACGCTCAAAACTACAGGCCTTTTTGTTTTGCGGCTCAAGGAATTGTTTATGCTCATAATCACCTTCTTTATTTATAATTAAAGCATGACCTGGACTCACTTCCTTAATATCATCATATTTACACTCAAAAGCTGTTTTGATGGCTGGCTTTTCGGATGCCACCACAATGACCTCATCATCGGCATAATAGTAAGCAGGCCTTATTCCTATAGGATCTCTTGCTACGAAAGATGCTCCATAACCGACCATACCTGTAATAGCATAACCTCCGTCAAAATCTCTACAAGATTTACTCAAAACCCTTTGCAAATCTATCTCTTCTTCTATCAATTGAGTAATCTTTGATTTACTATACCCTTTTTTGTGTTTTTTAAAAATGAATTCATTTTCCTCATCAAGAAAATGTCCTATTTTCTCCATAGCTGTCACGGTATCTACTTTTTCTTTGGGATGCTGACCCAACTCGATGAGTTTTTCAAAAAGCTCATCAACATTAGTCATATTGAAATTACCTGCCACAACTAAGTTTCGACTTCTCCAGTTGTTTTGCCTTAAGAACGGATGGCAGTTTTCAATATTATTTTTACCATGTGTTCCATACCGTAAATGTCCCATCCAAACTTCTCCTGAAAAGGCTACATTTTTTTTAAGCCAAGCTTCATCTAAATATTTTTCTTCACCCTCTTTAATTGCCTTTTGGTATTTTCTTCCAATTTTATGAAAAATGGTTTGTATAGGTTGAGAATCAATGGTTCTGTATCTGCTAATGTAGCGATAACCAGGTTCCATATCTATTTTAATATTTGCTACTCCCACACCGTCTTGACCACGATTAAGCTGTTTTTGCATCAACAAGTACATCTTATTCACAGCATAACTTGGTGTTTTGTACTTATCTATGTAATACTGCAGCGACTTCCTCAATCTGAGGAGAACTATACCGCATTCATGTTTGATAACGTCACTCATGGGTTCATCATTGGTACAAATCTATCTAAAATATTGGGTTGAATAAACAAAAAAATTAAAGTACATGCCAGCAACGCCAAAATGGCAAAATGCATCTTACTTATGCCCAATTTTTTACCTTGATCTTTTTTAAAAAAATAAAAATATGGAACCCTCAAATAGAAGTAAAGAGAAGCTGCTGAACTCAAAATCCCCAAACCCATGAAAGCCAACCAATAAAGGGAATTCATAGATTCGTAATAATTCCATGCAGAAGAGAAAAGAAATAATTTAGCCATAAATCCCCCGGTCGGTGGAAGTCCCACTAATGCAATAGCCCAAACTACACTGATTCCACCTAAAAAAGGAAATTTCATACCTAAACCAGAGAATTGACTTAGGGATAAATTCTCCCCCTCATTTTCATGAAGTTGCACAAATAAAAAGGCTAAAATATTCATAATTGCATAAATAACAACATAATACTTAAATAGAGAATAAGTCTCCACAAATAAGCACAATGGAAGTATGAACCCCGAATGTGCCATAGCTCCATAAGAAAGCATTCTCTTAATATCAGTTTGCCTCAAGGCACACAAATTACCCCAGAGAAGAGTCACAATGGCCAAGAATAAAATGAGATGCTCTAAAAAGGGATTAAATAAATCATTAGCCCACTTGAATACATGATAAAGCGCAGCAAAACCAGCAATTTTCGGTACTGTTGAGAAAAATGCAACCGCATCTGTTGGTGCACCTTGATAAGTTGTTGGCATCCAAATATGAAAAGGGACAATAGCAGTTTTAAAAAACAGTCCAGATAAGAAAAAGAGCAGTCCCATTACATCCAGCATTGAAAATTCCATATCATGTAAATAGAGCGAATGGTGTGCTCCATACAAAAGTGAAATACCAAATAACATTACCGCAGAACTTAAGCCTCCGAATAATAAGTATTTCAAAGCTGCTTCACTACCTTTTGCCTTAAAATCAAAACCTGTCAGTAGATAACTGGAATATGAAGTCAATTCAATGGCCAAATACAGTATCAATAAATTATGAGATCCTACCATAAAAAGAGATCCTATCAATGCGCTCATTAATAAAAAATAGAATTCATAGGACTGGTGCTTTTGTGTTTTAAAACATAATACTCCCAAGGTAACCGATGGTAATAATTGGTTCATTAGGAAGCTTAAATCATCTCTGATGATAGTTTGCGTGAAAAATAAACCTTGTAACTTTGGTGCAAAAACAAAAGAGCCGCACAGCACGGCAGCCATAACTCCTTTTATCCAGAACAAAGGTGCTTTCAAGATGCCCAAAATCAATAATATAATCGAGCCTATAATCAAAATCACTTCGGAAGAAATTACTCCAAAATGTTCTTGGATTTCTAAAAGTTGCTCATTGATTTTCAAAACTCCAAATATGGTTTTATCTTAAATTTCCAACATGGGCAATTAACAGTTCAATGCTATGATTCATTGTATCCAAAATAACTTTTGGATAGATACCTAAAATAATGATCCCCAGTATTAATGGTGCAAAAATCAACCATTCTCTAGTGTCTAAATCTTTCATCTTGGGCTGCCAACTGCTTTCGCGTACCCAGTATTTACCTAAAAACATACGCTCTATCGCCCAGAGATAATAAGCAGCAGTAATCAGTAAACCGATTATTGCGCCTATTCCTATCCAAATAGGCAGTTTTACAAATACTAAATTCACTTTGAAAGCACCCATTAATACTAATAGTTCTCCCACAAAACCCGCCAAACCAGGTAAGCCAAGTGAAGCAAAAAAAACAATCATTGCTACAAAGCTATAACTCGGTAATTTTGAGGCCAATCCACTGAAATTTGTAATACTCCTATTCTGAGTTCGATCATATAGTACACCTACCAATAAAAACAATGCTGCTGAAATGAATCCATGCGCAATCATTTGAAATATTCCTCCTGCAGCACCTTCTATCGTAAAAGAACCTAAGCCTATTAATACAAATCCCATGTGCGATATAGAGCCATAAGCAATCATTCGTTTTAAATCGTTTTGTGCCATCGCATTAAGTCCCCCATAAATGACAGTTAAAACTCCAACAGTAGCAATGAAATGACTAAAATGAAGCGCTGTATCGGGGAAAATAGAAAAAGCTATTCTAAATAGACCATAACCGCCTAACTTCAAAAGCAATGCTGCTAAAATGACGGATATGGGAGTGGATGCTTCTACATGGGCATCAGGTAACCACGTGTGAAAAGGCACTATAGGTAATTTAATGGCAAATCCTAAAAATAAAGTAAGAAAAGCTATCGATCTTAACGGCATCCCCATAAAAGTCAATACGGAATCTTTAGACAAACTACTCCCTTCTATGAAATAATGTGAATCCATCATGTGCAGGAGATTAAAACTATGAATTATCATTTCACTAGTAGGGTCTAATACCCCAACACTTAAATATAGGGCAATCATAACTATCAAAATAAGTAACGACCCCACCAGAGTATAAATAAAAAATTTTATCGAAGCATAAGATCTTCTTTGACCACCCCAAAGTCCAATAAGAAAAAATATAGGTAAAAGTACCAACTCAAAAAATACATAAAACAAGAAAAAATCAAGGGCTAAAAAGCAGCCAACAATACTAGTACTAAGCAAAAGATATAACATGAAATAACTTCTCACCTGTTGTTTTAAATTCCAGGAGGCAATTACACCAAGAACCATTATTAAAGCCGAAAGCACAACTAACCAAAGACTCATTCCGTCGACCCCAAGGTGGTAATCAATACTCAGCCTTCCAAGCGAGCCAAGGCTCATTGAAATCCAGGAAAATTTTTCAACAAATTGAAATGAAGTTAAAAGATTATCTCCATAATTTGGATCAAATCTCCAAACCAATCTGATAGATAGAAACAATTGAATCAAAGAAAATATCAAAGCAACTATTTTAATACCTGAGGACTGCCACTCCCTAAAAAAAAGCAACGTAAAAGCACCTAAAAAAGGCATCCAAATTATCAAAGAAAGTAAATAACTACTCATTTTAGATCGCAAATTTTAACCAAACCAGTATTATTACTAATCCAATGATCGCAGAGACAAAATGCATTTGGACACGTTCGGAATGAAATTTTGTAAACAATAATCCCAATATTTGTACCACTTTTTTGACTAAGGAAACTAATCCATCTACTATAAGTTTATCAAATAAATCTGTCAACTTACTCAAAATCACTACAATAATTGACATCGTATTTAATAAAGGATTAATTAAGACCGTATCTATCTTGGATGTCTTAAATGCCAACCAATCAAAGGAAGGCACCAGTATCTCGATATAGAACTTATCTAAATAAAATCCGTTTTGAACAAAAATAGATAACCTTGAGTAATTAAATGAGTTCACTTTGTGTATGCTTCTCCTTCCATAGTTCCAATAGCTGAAACCCAAACCTAGTAACACCATAAGGAATGAAGATCCAGCCACTAGGGGCATCCAAGATCCTACTACCTGGGGCTGAGGACCCAGCCAATATTCCAGAAAAATAAAATTCACACCCGGAAAATGAATACGATAAAAAAAACTAGTTGAAAGAACTGCTAAAACCATTATGGGTATGATCTCACTCCATGATTTTTGCGGCATTTTAGATAATTTTTCTCCTCTGTAGGAACCCAAAAAAACCAAAATTAATTGTTTGCCCATGTAATAAGCTGTAAGAAAAGATATCCCTAAAGCTGCGATGGGAAGACCTAGAGCCAGCCCATTTTCGCTTCGCAACGCCCAAAAAAAAGCACTTACTAGAATCCCTTCTTTCGAGATAAAACCTGAAAAAAAAGGTAATCCCACCAAGGCCATCATGCAAACCAAATAAGACCAAAATGTGAATGGTAAATAGCTTTTCAATCCACCCATACTACGCATATCTTGAACATCCGTTGTGGGAGCTTGGATACTTAAATAACGCATTATAGATCCTGTACATAAAAAAAGACCCGCCTTAAAAAAAGCATGAGTCCAAAGATGAAATAAAGCCATGTCATTAGCTCCTACTCCCATCCCCATTACCATGTAACCTAACTGAGAAATTGTAGAGTAAGCTAATACCGCTTTCATATCCGTTTGAAAAGAGGCAATTAATGCAGCCAAAAAGGCCGTAAGGAGTCCTAAAGAAGCAATCCAATTTAATAAATAAGGATCAAATACTTCGAATAAGCGAAACAACAAATATACGCCGGCTGCAACCATGGTCGCGGCATGGATCAGGGCCGATACAGGTACAGGACCTGCCATAGCACGAGGCAGCCAAGTGAAAAATGGAAACTGAGCCGATTTACCCAAGACGCCAATTAATAAACATATCCCTATTGTATTACTGCTTGCATTCGAGGTTAGCGGACCCAAATTAGATATAAAACCATCATATCCAGATCCCATAAGCATCAATAAGCCTACATATAATATTAAATCTGTTATCCTATTGGTCATAAAAGCGATCCTACCTGACTTCGCATTTTTTAAATTTTTGAACCAAAAAATAATCAACATGTAAGATGAAAATCCAACCAATTCCCAAAATATAAAAAGTAAAATTAAATGGTCTGACATCAAAAGACCCAACATAGAAAAGGTAAAAAATCCCAATTTTAGATAATAACGATCCTTATGTTTATCATCTGATAAATAAAACATCGAAAAGATATGTACTAAAAAAGAAATCAAACTTACCAATAAAATAAGAATTGCAGACGATCTATCAACGAAAAAACCTAACAAAAATCCTGGTAACCATTCAAACTGAAAAGTCCAGAGTACACCTTGAACAAAACTAAGATAGTAAGCTCCCAAAAAAATGGTCATTAATATAAAGCTACTGGCGATAATTCCAGATTTTGAAGGAATAGTATAAGCCATAAGGCCACCCATTAATGGCAAAAACAATATAAGAGCCAATAGGTAGCCTTCCATCATCAATACTTTAATTTTTTTAATGAATTAAGATCCAAAGTCTCGAAATACCTAAAAATATTAAGCATAATAGCCAAGGCAACTACTGACTCAGCAGCTGCCAAAACGACTACAAAAATCCCCATCAATTGTCCTTGAATATTATGATCAGTTGCCGAAAAAACTACGAGATTCACATTGGCTCCATTCAGCATGAGTTCTATGCCTATCATAACAAAAATCGCATTCTTCTTTATGACGCTAACCAATAATCCGGTGCAAAACAAAAAAGTGCCAATCATCAACCCAAAAGTAATAGGATCAAGCATGTTGTGATTTTTTACCTAAATACGAAGCTCCTACAAGTACCACTAACAGTAAAAAGGCGATAAGTTCAAATGCCAAAATATATTGGGTCAAAAAGCGTATACCAATTTCCCTCACTTGACCTGCGGTCTGGTAAAAATCTTGGGCTAGGATAGTAGGAAAATCCATCAATGCATAAATAATAAGAGACACACTCAAAGTTACAAGAGTACCAAAAAAAAGTAAGTGGTGTCCGACGTTAACTTTCCCCTCAGGAGATCTATTGGTGAGCATAATACCAAAAGCGAGTAAAATTAAAATACCTCCAGCGTAAATCAATATTTGAATGACTGCTAGAAAGCTTGCATTATAAATAACATAAAATCCAGAGATACTCAACAAACACAAGACCAGCAAAAAAGCTGCATAAATAAGATTTTTTGTGAAAATCAATGTCAAGCCTGATACAAAGATCAACAATCCAAAGAAATACATCCATAGATTAGTCATCCTTTCTCTTGGGTAATTTAGGTTTAAGAATTAGTGGTTTAAAAACGACTTTATCCTCTTTAGATTTAATAGACTTTATCGAAGAAATGAGCTTTGTTTTTTCATTTTTTTCAAACGCTTGTTTAGCTTCTAAAATCTGAAGAGGTGTCATTTCAGCAAATTCGTATATATGATCTGCACGTTCAAAACTGCTGAAATCATACGACTTAGTCATCGTCAAGCATTCAGTTGGGCAAACGGTGGTACATAAACCACAAAAACAGCATTTAGACATGTCTATATCAAATTTAGCTGCATGTATTCTTTTATTGGTTCCGTCTGAGGTTTTACCGATAACATCTTTAGCCCTAATAGGCTCAATTTCGATACAATTAACTGGACAAACTTTAGCACACAAATCACATACAATACAATCATCTATCTCATTGTGTAGTTTGTAGCGCCCATGATCAGGAACTGGCAATGATTCTTTGGGATATTGTAACGTTGCAATTCCTTTATCCTTTAAAAAATAATCTTCGTCTGCAATTCCAAGAGGATCTCTTGCTGTCTTTGCCTCCCATAAATGCTTTAAAGTAAGCTTAAGGCCATTAATCAGCGTTTTTATAGAAAAAGTAATATTTGAGAAATATTTTATCAAAGCATCATGAGTTTCCAAACTCCACATAAAAATACCAATAGTAAACCGAAAGGGGTCAAATATTTCCACGAAAGTGTCATCAATTGATCAACCCTCAACCTAGGGTAGGTCCAACGAACCCACATTTGTAGAAAAATTAAAATCAAGGTTTTAGAAATTAACCAAAAAACTTCCCAATAACTTCCCATCGTCCAATTTGCCAACTGAAATGATCCTATATTAATGAAAGGTGTGTTCCAACCACCAAAAAATAAAATTATGGCTAAAAAAGAAATCAAAAGCATAATTCCATATTCTGCTAGCATGAATATTCCCCATCGGAATCCACTGTACTCAGTATGATATCCACCCACCAATTCTGATTCGGACTCAGGTAAATCAAAGGGTGCCCTATTGGCCTTTGCTAATCCGGCAATAAAGAAAATCAAAAAACTAAATAATAAAATTGGACTTTTGACTAAGTTCCATGAAAGCAGTCCTCCCATTTGTGTCACTTCAATATTCATCACATTTAAACCAAAAAGGAAAATAGGATCCGGAGCATATAGGCCCTGTTGTCGAGTGATTTCTTGTAGATCCATCGACTGACAAATCATTACGACGCAGAGCACGCTCAACCCAAAGGGAATTTCAAACGAAACGATTTGCGCGATTGCTCGAATGGCCCCATATAAGGAAAATTTATTATTAGAACCCCAACCTGCCATTAAAATGCCCAAAACATCCAAAGAAACAATTGCCATAAGTAGCAAAATTCCTGATTCTACTGATGCTCCGGCTAGATTGGCATGTAGGGGTAAGATCGAAAAACCAGTAAAAATAGTAATAAACACAATAATCGGCCCTAATAGAAAAATAGGTTTGTCAGCTGAATTAGGTACAATATCTTCTTTTTGAATCATTTTGATCAGATCTGCCAAAGTTTGGAATATCCCTTT
>CAJWQD010000053.1 GCA_913045135.1 uncultured Flammeovirgaceae bacterium
ATAAATTATAGTTATTAAATTTTTGTATTTAAAATAATTCGAAATGCAGTACCCTTATTCAATGCACTCTTTTTAATGAAAATTTTCCCACCATGGTAATCTTCTATAATCCGTTTGGTTAAAGTCAACCCAAGACCCCATCCTCTATTTTTAGTGCTGAATCCTGGCTTAAAAACTTTATTTATTTTATTTGGCATAATGCCAATGCCCTGATCCTCAATATCAATTATTAATTTGTCAACTACCACACAAAATAGTGAAATTTGAATGTGGCCAACACCCATCATTGCATCTACGGCATTTTTAATTAAGTTTTCAAGAGCCCAAGAAAAAAGTGCTGGATTCATATTCAAATAAATATGCTCAAATTTTTGAGACTCAAAGTCGATCGTTACCTTTTTGCTAATCCTTGTTTCAAGGTAATCGACAGATAATTTAACTTGTTCGAAAATATTTAGCGTTTCCATCTTAGGTGCACTCCCAATACTACTAAAACGCTGCGTTATAGTTTCAAGTCTTTTGATATCCTTATCTATCTCTGTTATGTAGGAGTCTTCTACATATTTTTCTTTAAAATAGTCCCTCCATGCCATCAAAGAAGATGTTGGAGTCCCCAATTGATGTGCAGTTTCCTTGGCCATGCCCACCCAAATCTGATTCTGCTCAGACAATCTTGAATAATTAAAAACAGTAAACACAATAAGCATGAATACAAAAATTATTGCTAACTGAACATAAGGATAATAGCGCAACTTTACCAAAAGGCTCGACTCCTCATAATAAATAAGGGTTTGCCCGTACTGATTACCTTGAGCATCGACTAAATTCACAACGACGGGCTCTTTGCTTAAACCCATTTCACTAATTTTTTGAATTAAATAATATTCTCGCTCCTCTGGATCTTTTATTAGGTCTGCCCGGGGTAAGTTTTTATAAAAAGCGGGACTTCCATTCTCGTTGGTCAAGATAACGGGTATGGTCGTATTGGCTTGGATAATTTCTTCCAAAGCAAAGAGAGCATTTTGATTAGTTTCATGCTCATTAGCTATAAACTCAAGTGCTTTAGCATATAAATTCACTTGCCAATACTCCCTTTTCTTTATTTCTTTGACCAGTTGGTTAGTATAGAGTACCGACCCAGTGCCTATCCCCAGGGAAAGAAGAAGAACCACCCATTTCTGAATAGATCCAGTCCCATATTGGTTTATTGTGTTTAATATTTTAAATCTACTCATCCCACATTTCTGTATTCTAATATACTAAAAAAAAGAGCCTGTTTAATGAAGAAATAAGCCGTCAATTTAGGTGAAGGTGATATTATTACTAAATAACTTCACGAATAATTGATAATCATGAGATAGATTACAGATGATGCACTTCACTTCGTATTTGTATCTCAGCAAAAATATACAATGGCAGATAGATCCACTCTCATCTAGTCTTTGGTCATAAACCATTTGGCTAAAATCTTCCAATTCACCTTAGTCCCATGCATTAAAATGCCAACCCGATATATACGACCTGCAATCCAAAGAGTAGAAAGAAAACCTAAAATCAACATAAATATGGACAAAATCAATTCCCAAGTTGCTACGCCGAAAGGAATCCGCATCATCATGATCATGGGTGAGGTAAAAGGGATTATAGACATCCAAAAAGATATAGATCCATGAGGATCTTGCAAAACCAGGCTCAAACTGATGATAGAAACGATAAGCGGCGCAGTAACAGGAAGCATAAATTGCTGGGCATCAGCGTCACTCTCAGAGGCTGAACCTATGGCGGCAAATAATGCTCCATACAATAAATATCCTCCAATGAAGTAGAATAAAAAAGCAGATAATACCAAAGTCATATTGATTCCTCCGAGAGCATTTAAAGTTGTTGAAATCATATCAGATTTCGAAGATATCTCAGTATTTGCAACTCCCATCTCTAGGACCTCAGGACTCATAAATACTGAAATCAAAATAGAGATACCAAAAGTTAATACGAGCCAGAGCACAAATTGGGTCAATCCAACCATGGCAATCCCGATCACTTTGCCCATCATAAGCTCAAAAGGCTTGACCGAAGACAAAACAATCTCTATGATTCGACTACTCTTTTCTTCAATTACCCCACGCATACACATAGCACCATAAAAAAAGACAAACATGTAAATCATAAAAGAAGTAAGGTATCCTATAATGGTTGCTGCTCCTGAACTACTCTCTTTTTCCTCACCAGTATTGTTTAAATAAATGGTATTTAAATTAATATTTGCATCAAATGAATCAATCACCTCTTTATCTAAACCAGAAGCCAGTAGCCGTAAAGATTCGATATGTAACTCTATAGTATTTTCGATGGACATAAGGGTTGACATACTCTGATTAGAAGCTCCATACAGTACAAATCCTTGAGGTTCATTAAGCTCAAAATCAGGTATGTAAATCAATCCATCTTTGTCACTTTTTAATAAATCACTTTTAGCTTCTTCGAGATCAATTGAAATATATTCAAAGTTTATTTCTTTATCTGAGACAAATACCCCCCTCATTAAACCGCTCTCATCGATTACCTGAAAGGATTGATTACCTTTGGTATTTAATGCAAAATAAGTAGGCAAAAACATAATGGCACCCATTAAAATAGGCCCTAATAAAGTAGCAATGATAAAAGACTTCTTCTTAATTCTTACTAGATATTCACGAAAGATGATCAGGCCAATTTTATTCATCACTCGGGGAAACTTTTGAAATGAAAATTTCATTGATGGTCGGAATTTTCTCTGAAAAGGCGAATAATTGTACTGAGTTAGTAAGCTGTGCTATTAAATCATTAGGCTTCGATGCCTGATTAAATTTAATGTTTGCTCTCTTCAAATCTCCTTCTAGATCGGTTATGCTCAACACATCAAAAGATTCTCTAGTTGACAAAGTTCCAGCATAATCAATAATATACTGTCCTTGCTTGTGCTCCTCCTTAATCTGCTTCACGGATCCATCTAATATTTTTTTGGACTGGTTGATTAGTGTAATATTTTCACAAAGCTCTTCAACTGATTCCATTCGATGGGTAGAAAAAATAATGGTCGCGCCTTTATCTCTCAACTCCAATATTTCATTTTTAATCAAATCTGCATTGACAGGATCAAAACCTGAAAAAGGCTCATCCAATATCAATAAGGCTGGCTCATGTAATACTGTAGCGATAAACTGTACTTTTTGAGCCATCCCCTTAGACAAATCCTCTACATTCTTATTCCACCAGGACTTCAAATCAAGCTTTTCAAGCCATATATTAATTCTTTTCACAGCCAGATCCCTTGAGAGGCCTTTCAATTGAGAGAGGTAAATGAGTTGCTCACCTACCTTCATCTTCTTGTAGAGTCCTCTTTCTTCTGGCAAATAACCTATCTTCCTTATTAGTTCATAGGTAATCTCTTCCTCATTTAAGAATACCTTTCCTTGATCCTGCTGGATGATTTTAGTGATGATACGGATCAATGTCGTTTTACCCGCACCATTAGGCCCCAATAATCCAAAAATACTTTTATCTGGAATGGTAAGGCTGATATCAGAAAGTGCCTGATGACCGTCATATGCCTTGCTGATATGATTGATTTTAATTAAATCCAAAATCTTAGTATTTAGTGATCTCTAAAAGATATGAAAAATATCATTATACTACTAAAAACCAAAGATAACAGATTTAAAATTCATCTCAATTTGACAGAGCAGTAGTCATTCAAACCTCAACACATAATAAAATGATTATAGATAACTAAATATATTTTTTTAATATTCAACCATTTCCATCCACCTCAATTACGACTAGTTGTCTTTATTACAAGATTTTCCCAATGAATTCTTGATCCAAATAAACCCTAAATTTATTTCAAGAAATATATATTTGAGTTGATTCTCTATTATTCTAATCGTTATGAAAAAAATCCTAACTAGACTCTTTACCCTTTATGCAGCCATTTTATTCATACTCACTTTTTTGTTTTTTTTACCTTTATTTTTTTTAAGTGCGCAAAATGAAAAATGGCACAGCCTAGCTCTGTGTGTGGATTATATCTGGGCACGGATCTATTTCCCACTAATTTTTTTAAAAGTGAAAGTTGATATTCGATTCGATTTAATCAAAAACCAGCAATATATATTATGTGCCAATCATTTTTCGTATTTAGATATCCCAGCAATTGCTAGGATTCCCATTTATACCAAATTTATCGGAAAAAGTTCTATAGCCTCCGTTCCTCTTTTTGGCTATATGTTTAGAAAAATTCATATTTCTGTCAACCGATCTAACTCAAAGAGTCGAGGTCAAAGCATTCTTCAAGCTCGGAAAGCTCTTGACATGGGTTATGGACTTAGTTTTTTCCCTGAAGGGGGCATTAAAACAAAAAAACCTCCTCAGATGACTCCTTTTCGTGATGGTGCCTTTAGACTTGCGATTGAAAAGCAAATTCCCATCGTTCCCGTTGTCTTCCATGACAATCACAAAATTCAACCAGATAAGCCCGAATTTAATATTACTCCAGGCAAAATGAGGATCGTACTTCATTCTCCAATCCTACCTGACACCCAAGATGAAGTAGAAATTCGCCAATTAAAAAAGAAAGTATTTGATATAATCCAATCTGATTTAAATTCAAATCAAGATTTTATCTAAATTTGGAAACTATTTTTATGAATATTGACAAAGAAACCATTCAAAAGCTCGCCCATTTAGCTAAACTAGAGGTGAATCCAGATAATGAAGATGCACTAATAGCAGATATGAAACATATTATTTCTTGGGTAAAAAAACTAGAAGAACTCGACACCAGCGGCATCAAACCTCTTACCCACATGTCTTTTGAATCAAATGTTTTCAGACCTGACGTACCCGAAAACGAACTGACTCATAAGTCTTTACTAAAAAATGCCCCCGACCATCAAGATGGGTTTTTCAAAGTACCCAAAGTTTTAGATTAGACATATAATAATTATGATCCCCCAATTAAATGGCCTATCTAAAATACTGTTAGGCATCTACGTTAGCTTAATGGTAATGCTGATCGTTTTCAATTTTATCGGTGCCGAACTTTACCTAAATTGGGAGGTCACAAGTATTCTTAAAAAAGAAGCTTTTAATTACCTCACCTTCGATAAAGGGTTGTTTAACATTGAAATCCCATCTAAAGCCTATTTTATCAATGAATTTTTTCAAGGTGGCAATATTGAGGCTCCTATAACAATCAGTTGGACGTTGAGCCTCCTTATCTGGATTTTTTTTTGTGGGCTTTTGGCTTTTAGCACCTACCTAAAAAGATTTGGATTTATTGTTTTTGCAGGTATGACCCTCTTGTTTATCAATCATATAGATCTCGATTCTATAGGCGTTTTTGGATCCCGTTTAGGTAATAAATGGATGACCCTAATTTGGATTTTTATTTGTCTCGGACCTACTTATTATTTTCATGCATTTAACCCAAAGCCATCTTTTTTGAAAAGATGGTTTGTTCTTGTCTTAATCACTGTAAGCTTTCTTAGCCTTTGTGTAAAGGAAAATCCACAATTTCTGGAGGGATTCATTGCTGGCTCTCACCTTGGTATCGCTACGCTCACATTTATTTTTATATGTTTTATCGCTGAGGAAATCCTTTTCACCCTGTTATATATTCTTACTCAAACCAGAGGATCAGCTAATAATCTAAAACATTTGATCATCTTCAGTATCTTATATCTTGGAGGATTGGGTCTCTTTTGGGCCACTCAAGCGGGACTTTTACATTTTAATTTTGATATCATCAATCCTCTTTATCTTTTAATTTGTTCGGCCGTGATTGGTATAGTAACCATCCATCATAAACAAATGATTTTAAACAAAATACTACAGCAAGAATTTGATATTACTTGGCTTTTCCTTTTACTCGGCTGCATCGCATTAAGCTATTTGAATTTAGGTTTAACCTATGGTAATGATCCTACCTATGATGGTATGAGTTATCTAATTTTATATGCCCATCTCGCATTCGGATTTATGTTTATCCTTTACCTCATTTTTAACTTTATTGATCCTTTAGTAAGAGGTATGCAAGTCTATAAAATTGTGTTTATAGATCGAAATTTTCCTTATATCTCTTCAAAATTAGGAGGGCTAATCGTAATGTTAGCATTTTTTCTAATTGCCAACAAAGGCCCCTATCAAAAACTAGTTGCCGCTGAATATAATTATATAGGTAATTTCCATCAAAAAGTAGGTGATTTACCTTTAGCCGTAACTTATTATAAACAAGGGAATGTTTTTGACTGGGACAATCATTATTCCAATTATAGCTTGGCAAAATATTATGCCAAAAAAAATAATTTTAAAGAATATGTTTATCGCTATTATCGAGCTACAAAGAAAAATGAAACCCCTTTTGCTTATCTCAATTTGGCGCAAGCATACATAAAGAATGGTGACCCTATCCGTTCTCTTAGCTTACTTAATGAGGGACTCGCCGACTTTCCAAATTCTGCAGAAATTCGTAATAATTTAGCCATTCAATATTTTAATAATGGTAATCTTAAATCCGCAAGAAGAATAATTAATGAAGCTGGACCTACAGACAAATGGAATCAGGCCATTGAAGTAAATAAATCATTTATGAATCTCTATAAATGGGATCGAACAACTTTTGAAGTTGCTTCCCTCCCCCTTAAAACCAATATGTTAGGCGGGCAACTGAAAGCCGGTCAAACTTTTAATCCCCAACTAGAACCGCTTCAATTCACTACTGTGAATCTACACTCCCTTTCACTTTTGATAAATGCCAATTTGATGGGTGATCAAACCGCATTACACGTGATTTCCGACACCCTCTTGCAAAATATGGAATCTGGTCATTGGAACCGTGCGATTTTAGAATCTCAAGCCTTGGGTTTATACCGAACAGGCTACATTAATCGAGCATTTAGAAAGTTAGATATTTTATTAAACCTTTCAAACAATTCAGAAAAAGGAATCATTTTAGAAATGATGGGTAAAATGGCACTGCAAAATTACGCACCAAAACTAGCTATAAAATTATTTACAAAATCAAAAATATATGGCAATCTAAAGGTTGATTATAACCTTATGATTGCAGCTCTGGAAAGTCAAAACTGGTCTTTAGCCAAATCATCGTTAAATTCTTTTGTGGGTAAAGATAGCGCAGAATTCCTCCTCAGAAAACGCATTGATACGATCATCAAAGGTCAGAATGATGAAAGTGTCGCGTTTTTTTATTACCGCCCTGAGACTTTTGAATGGGATAATACTACTCTTTTATCTTCATTCGATAAACATGATTTGCAAAAAATATGGGAAAAATATAGGGAACAATTATTCTCCAAAGGTCGGGTAGATATAATTAAAGAAACTCTTGATGGTCTCTTTCCCTTACTTTCAGATACCTCAAAAAATATATACAAAAATAATCTACTCCCTCACGCCAAAGAAGTCGACATAAATGAGAATGCCTTTGATGAACTAGAAATAATCAATAGAGTAAATGACAAAAATACTGACTTAAATTTTATCTACAATTTGCTGGTCGAGTCCATTGAAATTAATCCTTATTCCATTCCTTTATTGAAAGCTTATTGCTTTACCTCTATAAAAATGGGCCTACCAGAATATGCTGATAGTGGCTATATGCGTCTGATGGAACTCCTTTCTGCCCAAGAAATGAATACCTTTACCTCACGCTATTATGATGCACAGCAGTTTCAAAAATTACAATCAAGAGACTGGAAATGATACTAAACCCTAACATATGAAAACATTTTTTTTTGGAGAAGATAACCTCACCCCTAATTTGGCTCTTCAAATCGCACATAACAAAATCAATTGTGAAATTGGAAAACTTGCTAAGATTAATATTCAGAAAAGTAGAAAGCATACGCTGGACATTGCCGATAGCGAACGTACTGTTTATGGTATAAATACCGGATTTGGTCCTCTTTGTAACACTAGAATTTCAAAAGAAAAAATCAAATTACTTCAAGAAAATATTTTAAAAAGCCACAGTGTGGGAGTTGGTCCTCTTGTCCCAGACCTTATTGTAAAATTAATGCTCATCACTAAGGTACATGCGCTGAGCATGGGCTATTCCGGCATTTCTTTGGAAGTTCTTGAACAGATTATATTCTTTATACATCACGATATTATACCTGAAGTTCCCTCCCAAGGATCTGTCGGCGCTTCTGGAGATTTGGCTCCTTTAGCACATCTATTCCTTCCTATCATAGGATTGGGAAAGGTAAAAGTAAATGGAACAACCATTTCTGCAACTAAAATGCATACCATACATCATTTAAACCCTGTAAGCCTAGGGGCAAAAGAGGGTTTGGCATTGATCAATGGTACCCAGTTCATCTTATCTTATGCCGTACTGGGACTTAGCCGTTTTTATAATTGCCTTGAAGCTGCCGATATTGTTGGTGCTATGTCTCTAGAAGGCCTACTAGGTTCTATCTCCCCGTTTAAGAAAGAATTACATAAACTAAGGCCTTTCGAAGGATCTCAGCTTGTCGCTGCTAGAATGGACACCTTACTTGGTAGTTCTAAAATGGTCGCCTCACATGAATATTGTGACCGCGTACAAGATCCCTATTCTTTAAGGTGTATCCCTCAAGTACACGGAGCGTCGAGAAATGCTTGGACCCATCTAAATGATATGGTAACCACCGAACTAAATTCTGTTACGGATAATCCCATAATAATAAATGCCCAAACTTCAATCAGCGGAGGTAATTTTCACGGCCAATTGCTCGCAATACCCCTAGATTATGCTGGTTTGGCCGCTGCCGAAATAGGAAATATTTCGGACCGAAGGACATACCTTTTGTTAGAAGGAAAAACAAATGGATTGCCCCGGCTATTGATGAAAAATACAGGTATCAATTCTGGGTTTATGATTCCACAATATACCTCAGCTGCATTGGTAAGTGAAAATAAAGGACTGTGTTGGCCCTCCAGTGCAGACAGTATTCCAACCTCACTGGGACAAGAGGATCATGTGAGTATGGGATCTATAAGTGGGCGGAAATTCAATACTATCATCGATAATTTAGAACTCATCCTGGCGGTAGAACTCATCTGTGCCGCGCAAGCTTTTGACTATCATAAACCTTTAAAATCAGGTTTGATATTAGAGCAATGTCATGAATTAATAAGAACACAAATTAATCACACGGAAGAAGATCATATTTTTTCAAATGACATTAAACTCGCCCATAAATTAATTGCATCAGGAGCTTTGGTTAAAAAAGCGAACGAAACGGCCCAAGTACACCATATAGATCTGGGCAATGCCTTTGAATAGCTAGCCCGTTCTAATTAAAGCCCATCGATCAACGCATCCTTTACTTAATTAGGAAATATAATTTTTAAGGACTTATTTTAATCCATTGCCCTTTTTTTAGCAAACATTGCTCCTTTATTTCGAGCCTAACCCCTTCTTACAATTCCATTATTGACATCAAA
>CAJWQD010000054.1 GCA_913045135.1 uncultured Flammeovirgaceae bacterium
GTAATTCCAGGTCTATATCACCAATAAAATTGTTAATATCACCTAATTTCATGTAGAAATTTTAAAAAAAGAATAATGAAAAGAAAAGAGCCATTGCATGAATTGAATGATAAGTAAGCTATGTAACAGCAGATTCTAATAATTTCAAAACTCCTTTTTCTGTATCCATGACGGCTTTTATCCCGATGGGCAAGGTAACATTGTCCTCCTCATGCCCAAAGGGTCCTCCCCCCATGACAGGAATGTCTAAATCACCCAAGCGGTCTTTGAAAACTTCACTAAGGCTAGTTGAAAACTCATAATAAGGGTCTCCTGGTTGTGCATCACATCGGGTGAAATGGCCTAAAACAATGCCTTTTACACCCTTAAATTTTTTTGCAGATCGGAGTTGAGTAAGCATTCTATCAATACGATAAGTAGACTCACCAACCTCCTCAATAAAAATAATGTGATTAGACCAATCGCACTCGTATGGAGTCCCAATCATACTGATTAGGACAGACAGATTACCTCCTATCAGTTTACCTGTAGCTATACCTGAAGAAATGACTAATGGATCATCGATTGTAATTTTATTTTTTTTCCCTTTTTGAATCACTGCATTAAAATGTTCAATTGAAAAAGGGTTAAATATAGAGATTCCAACGGGCCCATGAAAACCCACTATTCCACAATTTTTGTAAATGGCCAAATGTAGTGCCGTAATATCGCTGTATCCAATTAGGGGTTTGCAATTCGCACTGATCAGAGAATAATCTAGCTTTTCTAGAAGTCTAGTTGTACCATATCCCCCCCGAGCGCATAAAATAGCGGACACTTCGGGATTTTTATACATATCGTGTAAGTCTTCAATTTTTTGTGCATCCGTACCAGCAAGAAACCCATTTTGTACCCTTAAATTATCCGTATGGACGATTTGATAACCCAGCAGTTGAAAATTTTCTACTAACAATTCGTAACCAGATCTTTTTAAAGCCCCTGAAGGAGCAATGACTCCGATTGAAGCCCCAGGCTTCAGTGCTTTTGGTTTGATAACTTCAGTAGATGGGCGAAAGGAAGTGAATGCGGGTACGGTTCCCACCAATACTCCAGATTTGATAAATTTTCTACGATCCATAAAGGTAAAAATACAAAAATCTATTTGTTTAAATGATAAGAGATTAGGGTTATAGGATTTATTGTCAAAGAGTTCAAGACAGAAATTCTAAGATTCTCAGAATAATTAATCTATTTTTTTCTTCCAATAACGGATCAAACCCGCAACACTCATCCAGGAAGGGTTTGCAGCTTCATATTTTTTCACCCCCATAGGATTGACACCCATATCAAGTAATTGTTGGGAAGTATATTCACTGAATTTAGGGGTAAGCTCTTCGGCAGAATAACCAGCTTCCCAATTTTTTTTTACCCACTGGGACCAGTCATTGATCATACTTTTAAGTGTATTCATATGGACCGGAACATCCTCAATTACACCGAAATGAGTAAGATAAATTTGGGTGGGCTCGCAGGCGAGAATGAGATCTATCGCGTGGATCCAATCATCCAGATTGATGTCTGGTGGAGGACAAGGCGGTACAACTGGGCCTTTTTGAATTTTAACTCCAGCAACATCGCCAGTAAATATCAAGTCGTCCATTTTCCATGAGATATGATGTTTGGCATGTCCGGGTGTATGCAGCGCCTGAAAACAGTGATCTCCGACAAAGATTTCCTCAAAATGACCGACACCACGTAATTTATCAACAGGTATTGGATGTATTTCACCCCACAATCGATCCATATCTTCTTGATAAATGCGCCTGGCGGATTCCATTAATTTTTTAGGATCGGCCAAATGCTTTTCCCCAACAGGATGCAGATAAACAGAGGCCCCAAGCGCAGCCAAGGCCCAAGCAGCACCCGCATGATCTAGATGAATGTGGCTCAAAAAAACATGTTTTATTTCATCCATTCCAAAGCCGCATCGATTAATTTCACTTTTGAGGACTTCATAGGTAGAGTGAGGCCCCGTTTCAACTAATACGGGCCCCTTAGATGTCTCTACCAAATAAGCCGCTATAGATTGGGAGTATCCTAAAAATTTTAAATCTAATGTGTAAACCATGTCAAATAACAATTTGTCTTCGTAATTTAGCTTGCTAGTAGCAAAAGGCAGATGACAGAAAAGAAATATTTTCAAGACTATATGCCAGGAAATGTTTGTTTTGGCTGTGGAAAAGAGCACCCAGAGGGACTCCAAATCAAAAGTTATTGGGCTGGATCTGCAGCTATTTGTCACTGGCAACCGGAAGAAAAGTATAGAGGCTGGCCCAAACTACTTAATGGAGGGGTTATGGCAACTATCATTGATTGCCATTGTATGGGCACAGCCATGGCATATGCTTATCAGCAAGAAGACAGAGATATGGATTCTACTCCCTTTTATCGTTATGCCACCAGTGGGTTAAAAATCAAGTATTTAAAACCAACATCAACTAAAGATTTAATTACTTTAAGTGCTCAGATAATCGAGCATAACCAACGTAAAATTACCATGACTTGTAGCCTAAAAAGCAGAGATATAATAACGGCTCAGGCAGAAGTTATAGCGATAAAAGTATACGACAGTTCAACGAATAATGAAACTAACCAATTTGAATAAAAATGCATCCTGAATTAATAGAAATAGGAGGAATCACGCTTTATGCCTATGGTTTCTTCATCATGATCGGCGCGCTTACTTCCTATACATATGGAATAAAAGTGTTCAAAAGAGAACTAGATATTGACCCTGACAAAGTACAAACTTTAACAATATTGATTATTTCTGCCTCAGTTGTAGGAGGAAAGATTTTCTTCTATTTTGAGGACCCGGCTTATTATTTTTCAACCCCCGGAAACTTACTTAAAAATTTCAGGCAAGGCTTTGTATTTTATGGATCTTTAATTTTTGTAGTCCCTACCGTAATTTGGTATTTTCGAAAAGAGAAATGGCCCATATTTCCTATGCTTGACATTCTTTCTATTGTCGCTACGATAATACATGGATTTGGTAGATTAGGCTGTTTTTTTGCTGGATGCTGTTATGGTTTACCCACAGACTCATTTCTAGGAGTAACTTTCACAGATGTCAAATCTCAGGCAAAACCCTTAGAAACTCCGCTGCACCCTACACAGCTTTATGAGGTTTTTTTCATTGGATCTCTGATGTTATTTTTAATTCAACTGAAACGAAAACAGCAATTTCACGGACAATTGGTATTTCTATATGTGATTATATATGCCATGGGAAGATCGGTTATAGAAGTATTTAGAGGTGATCTCAGGCGTGGGTTTATTCTAGAAGGATTGATTTCTCATTCACAATTTATTTCTATTATTCTGATATTGATTGCGGGGGCGTGTTATTGGGTGATCAGTAAAAACAGTAAGTTCAAGATAAGGAAGCCCTGATTTGAAGGGCCCCGGGTAGAATAGAAACTGAAAAAGGAGGTTGACGAAAATATTCGCCATCAATATGAGCCTCGAGCTGTGCGTTAGCCCCTATAATTAGTTTTTTGGCTTCAAATAAAGAAACTTCTTTCAACCGATTATGAGACCCTTTTTGCAGGGTTAGTACTTTCAAATAGCGTTGCAATGGAGAAAGAGGCCCAATGGCACATACAGAAAGCTTCCCATCATTTAATTTTGCGTGAGGTGTCAACTTGAAACCCCCACCAAAGGTGGTTCCATTAGCGATAGTCAATAAAATTAAATTTTGCCTTTTAGGAAATTGATCTATAATCAAATCAAAATCACGACATTTATAACTTCCCAAGATATGAAGAACATGATAATAATACTTTAGCTGACCGCTGATGAAAGGGACCTTTCGGTTTATCATATCAGCAGCAATCTGACCATCAAAACCGACCCCCACGCCATTGATAAATTTTCGATCATTGCAAAGGCCGATATCAATTCGATTTATGGGCCCATTCAGTGCTGTATCGAGTTGGCTTTCAAATGTGGATCCTATGCGGATGTTCTTTACAAAATCATTGCCACTGCCTGAAGGAATAAACGAAACTGGAAGGTCATATTTCAATCCATTTATGGCTTCATTAATGGTACCATCCCCTCCAATAATTATTAAATCCGTATACTCGGGAGTTAAATTATTTTCAACAGTTTGAGAACCTCTGCAATCATTACGGGTTTCAAACAGACTAAATTTTATGCCTTGCCCTTCAAAAAAAGTGGATACTTTCCTTCCTATTTTTTGACTTTTTCCTCGTCCGGATTGAGGATTTACGAGCACAAAAAAATGTTTAGTCATTAGCGAGTTTTGAGACGATAAAAGCTATACTGATCATTAGTAAATATAATTAAAACTAAAGGTTATTGTTGAGAGATAGCAAACGAGGTTTTAGAATGATGGATCGGTGGAAAGCCACTTTTTATTCAAAAGGGAGATTACCCATATCTACATTACCTCCCGTAAGAATAATTCCTACTTTCTTATCTTTAAAAAAAGCTTTTTGATTCAACAAAGCAGCAAAGGGAACGGCACAAGAAGGTTCGATAATGATCTTCATTCGTTCCCAAATCATTCGCATCGCGCAGCTAATTTCCTCCTCTGAAACCGGAATCACCTCTTTTACATATTTTTGGATAATTTCAAAGTTTAATTTACCCACTGTAGTTTTAAGGCCATCTGCGATGGTGTTTGTTTTGGTAACTGGGATAATTTTACCTGCTTTAAGAGATAAATAAGTGTCATTTACGATTTCGGGTTCTCCCAAAATAACTTCTGTTCTTGGAGAAAAATGTTTAACGCTTAAGGCGGTTCCTGAAGCTAAACCACCCCCTCCCACAGGAGTAAGCAAATAGTCCAAACCAATATGGGCGTCAATTAGCTCCTTGGCACAAGTGGCTTGCCCAGTGATAATATTTATATCATCAAAAGGAGGGATAAATAACGCATTTGTTTCTTGAATGACTTCGGCGCATGCTTCTTGCCTTGCCGTTTCATTGGGCTCGCAAAAAAGAATCCGACCACCATAATTTTTGACTGCATCAACCTTTACCTTCGGAGCATTTTTGGGCATAACAATGTAAGCGCTTACTCCGGCAGTCTTACATGCATAGGCCACGGCCTGAGCATGATTCCCTGAAGAATGTGTAGCAAACCCATTGAGACGTTCTTTAGAATTTAAAGAAAAGATAACATTAGAAGCGCCACGCATTTTGAAGGACCCTGTTTTTTGAAAGTTTTCGCATTTAAAAAAAAGATGAGCGCCTGTCAAATCATTAATAAATTGAGAGGTCAAGATTGGGGTATTATGAATGTGTGGAAGGATACGGTTATGTGCAAGTTGAATATCACTTGCGGTTGGAATTGGGTGCATTATCATATTATTTGAGATTACTAATGTGCTTCAAGCCAATTACTCCCCGCACCGATGCCAACCTCCATAGGAACTTCTAATTCTATGGCATTAACCATCAACTCTTTTACTTTTTCTTTGACCCGAGCGACTTCAGAATGATGAACTTCAAATACCAATTCATCATGAACTTGCATCAACATTCTCGAAGCAAGCTTTTCTTTTTTCATCCAATCGTGAATATTTATCATAGCAACCTTAATTAAATCTGCTGCAGAACCTTGAATTGGAGCATTTATGGCATTTCTCTCGTCATAACCGCGCATGGTAAAATTAGCAGCATTGATATTCCGCAAGTAGCGTCTACGACCCAAGAGCGTTTCTACATAACCTTGCTCTTTAGCCTTTGCGATGCTATCATCCATATAAGCCCGCACAGAGGGAAATTCTTTCCAATAAGCCTCAATGATCTCGGCAGCTTCGCTCCTAGAAATATTTAGATTTTGAGAGAGCCCAAAGGCAGACATTCCATATATGATACCAAAATTAACTTCTTTAGCTTTTCTGCGCATATCGAGATCTACTTCCTCAAGGGAGACATTAAATACTTTACTGGCGGTATTTGCATGAATATCTTTCCCTTTTTTGAAGGCTTCAATCATACTTTTATCTTTTGAAAAATTAGCCATGATGCGCAGCTCAATTTGGGAATAATCCGCAGCAAGGAGTACAAAATTACTATTTAAGGTGATGAATGCTTTTCGTATCTCACGACCTTTTTTTGTTCGAATAGGAATGTTTTGTAAATTAGGGTTATTAGAGCTGAGACGGCCTGTGACAGCTACGGTTTGACGATAATCTGTGTGGACTCGCTGGTCTTTAGGATTGACCATTCGTGGCAATGCATCCACATAAGTTGATTTGAGCTTTTGATATTCTCGAAACTCTAAAATCTTGTGCGCGATATCATGGGTAATTGCCAGTTTTGAGAGAATATCTTCACCCGTAGCATATTGACCCGTTTTTGTTTTTTTTGGCTTTTCAATAAGCTTTAATTTTTCAAATAAAATACCCCCTAACTGTTTGGGAGAACTGATATTAAACGTTTCTCCTGCGATTTCAAAGATCTCCTCTTGAACTCTTAAGCTTTCTATTTGAAGTTCCTCACTCAATTCACTTAGCGCCTTCTCGTCTATACTGACCCCACTGTACTCCATATCTGCAAGGACGAATGAAAGGGGCTCCTCCAATTCGTGAAGAAGTTTACCTAGATTCCGATCATCAATCTCGATGGCTAACTTTTCTTTGAGTTGAAAAGTAATATCAGCATCCTCTCCCGCATATTCGGCAATCTCCTCTAAAGGTACTTCCCGCATACTTTTTTGACTTTTCCCTTTTGGTCCAATAAGCTTCGTAATACTTACAGGAACATAATTCAGATAAGCCTCTGCCAGGGCATCCATACCATGTGCTTGTTCAGGATCAATGAGATAATGTGCAAGCATGGTATCAAATATTTTACCCTTGACCCTGACGTCATAATTACGCAAAACTTGAATATCATATTTAAGATTTTGACCAATTTTTATTATATTTTCGTTTTCGAAGATTAACTTAAATTCATGGATAATTTTATGGGCTGTGGCTCTATCCGCTGGGAGAGGGACATAAAAAGCAGTTCCTTTTTCATAAGAAATTGCCAATCCAACCAGTTCGGCATCTAATGTATTAAGACTGGTAGTTTCTGTATCAAAACAAAACTCAGAAAGGCTACCCAATGTTTCAATAAGCTGTTTTCTTTCTTTGATTGTAGAAATACATTTATAGTTATGCGGTGTAGTCCCAATATTTTTTTTGTCACTAGATGTTGTTACGGTATTTGAGGTATTGTTCTCGAAGAGGCCCAGTTGACTCAACGCCTTTTTTTCTGCAGCAGGGACACCAAAAATTCTTTTAGCAATGGTGCGTAGTTCCAGCTCTTCTAATACGGGAACAATAAGATCCTCTATGGGTCCAGAATAACGTAAGGCTTCTTCATCAAAAGTAATGGGGCAGTCGAGCTTAATGGTGGCTAATTCTTTTGAAAAAAGGCCTTGTTCCCCGAATTCTTCAATTTTCTTTTTTACACTTCCGGTTAATAAATGCTGATTGGCCACAATTTCTTCTAAAGACCCATATTTTTTGAGCAACTTAGAAGCCGTCTTATCTCCAATACCAGGTACGCCAGGGATATTATCTACCGCATCACCTTTAAGGCCTAGCACATCTATGACTTGAAGCACCTCGTTGATATCAAATTTCTCTAACACTTCTTTAATTCCTAGAATATCTACACCATTACCCATAAAGGCAGGCTTATAAAGAAAGGTATCTTCATTGACCAGTTGAGCATAGTCTTTATCTGGAGTCATCATAAAAGTTTGATACTGATTTCCTGCCAAACGCGCCAAAGTTCCGATAAGATCATCTGCTTCATAGCCATCTAATTCAATAACCGGGATCCCAAATCCTTGAATGATTTTTTTGCAATAAGGAATAGCGATATTAATTTCCTCAGGTTGTTTTTCTCTATTGGCCTTATAGTCAGTGAATGCCTCGTGCCTAAAAGTAGGAGCGTGAGTGTCAAATACAACTCCAATATGCGAGGGTTTTTCCTTATTGATAACTTCAAGTAAAGTGTTAGTAAAACCCATAATGGCCCCAGTATTTATGCCACTAGAGTTGATTCTGGGGTTTTTGCTTAATGCGAAGTGCGCGCGATATATCAAGGCCATTGCATCTAACAAAAATAGCTTATAAGGATTTTCATTCATACAAGTAAAGGTATGCGGAATCAATTGTTTATTTAAATTGAAATGAAAAAATTGATTGTTTAATAATTCATTTTGTAAAAAAATAAAATCATTTTGATATTATTAATTCATTGCTAGCTATTTTGGTGAATCTTTTTAACAATCACGTATGGATATTACATCATTTAATCAAATTATTGCCTCACGCAGATCAGTTTTCCCAAAAGATTATGAAGCTGGAAAAATTGATAACGATATTATTTGGCAGATTTTAAAAAATGCAAATTGGGCCCCTACTCACAAAATGACAGCACCGTGGAGGTTTAAAGTTTACTCAGGTAAAGGCCTCGAATTTTTGGGTAAAAGACAGGCAGAAATCTATAAAAAAATGTCTTTAAAAGAAGGAAATTTTGTTCAATCCAAATACGATAATTTAACTAAAACTCCATTGCGGGCATCTCATGTAATCATGATAATTATGAAGAGAAGTAAAGAAGTTAAAATTAGAGAGGTCGAGGAAATTGCCGCGGTCTCATGTGCTGTTCAGAATATGTATTTGACTACAACCGTTTACGGTATAGGGGCTTACTGGAATACTGGCGGCGTTACTTACATGGAACCTGCAAAACAAGCCTTTAATATAAATGAAGAAGACCGCCTTATGGGGTTTTTTTATTTGGGTAAAAAAAAAGGAACTTATTTGGAAGGAAAAAGAAAACCTATTGAGGAATCTGTTGAATGGATTGACGACTACAATACTGAATTATAAAAAATGAAATCCTTCAATAAGAAAAAAAATAAAGAAAGAATAAATAAGCCACAGAGATTTTCTGATTAAAAAATGGTATCATAAGAAATTTTAATTTTAAATTATAGCGTAATAAGTTCATCAAAAACTCTAATTTAAGCTCTTTTCTCATGTAGACATACTTGTTTAAAGTACTAAATAATACCTTATAAACTAAAAGTTTAGACTTTTTAATAGAATTTCAAGCAAGCATTAAAAATGATAATTTTGCCTCTGACCCAAAGGCTA
>CAJWQD010000055.1 GCA_913045135.1 uncultured Flammeovirgaceae bacterium
CTTCAGGTTCTCTGATTGTGCTGCTTAGTAGAAACCTGCATCACAAAAATAAAATAGATCTCGAGATCAAAGAAATAGCTAAAAATGCAGGAGTTGAGATTATTGGGTTTAATAGCGGCCGGGTGATTACAGGTATGGATTTAGCAAATGGTAGAAATGTACCAATTAATCAGCCTAAGGTAGCCTTACTTGTTGAACCACCTTTTAGTGTTTATACCGCTGGACAAATTTATTTTTTATTCGATTGGCAAACGGGTCTGCCAATTGATCGTATTAAAGCGACTGCACTTCAGCAAAGTAGTACTCCAAAATTTGGAGGTAATTTTAGAGGTGTTGATTTAAAAGACTATGATGTACTAATTTTACCTAATGGTGGGAGCGATTTGTCTGAGTTATTTGAAAAAGAAGCTTTGAACCAAATTAAGAATTGGGTAAATGAAGGAGGGACTCTTATTGCGACCGAAGGAGCGGTATCATTTTTTACCAATGAGTTATCCGATTTTACAGAGATCTCTCTCAAAAAATATCCAAAAGATTCAAGTTTAATGGCTCGGTTTTTACCCTTTGGGCAAAGAACGGCATACGAGGGTAAAAAAAGGATACCAGGAACGGCTTTGAATGCTAAAATAGATATTACTCATCCTCTTGGCTTCGGGCTTAAGAAGGAGCTCTACACTTTGAAATTTGGTACCGATGCTTTGATGCCAAATATTGAATTAGAAACTGTAGGTAGCTATAGTACATTGAATAAGCTCAACGTGGCGGGTTATGCCTCTCCAGAAAATCTTAGCCATTTGGCTGAGACTACTTTTGCAGGAGTAGAAACTCTTGGCAGAGGGAAAATAGTTTATTTAATTGATAATACGCAATACCGTATGTTTTGGATGGGTCCTTCTAGAATGATGCAAAATGCAGTTATGCAAATACCTGGATATTAAAATCATTTTTTAAATGAATATAATTTTCAATGAAAAATTGTAAATTAATTATTTTAACATCTCTTTTTTTACCTTTAATAGTTTTTTCGCAAAAAATAAAGAAATCGGTACTCAATGCTGAAACTCCCATCGAGGAAGAATTGTTTTCGGGTTTAAAATGGAGAAATATAGGTCCTTTTCGAGGAGGAAGAAGTGTCACCTCCTCTGGCGTTGTAGGAGACCCCATGACTTATTACATGGGTAACACCGGAGGAGGAGTTTGGAAAACATCAGATGCTGGGCAAACATGGAAGAACATATCTGATGGGTTTTTCGAATTGGGTTCAGTAGGAGCTATATGTGTATCAGAGTCAGATCCAAATGTTATTTACGTCGGTATGGGAGAGCATGCGGTCAGAGGGGTGATGACATCTCACGGCAACGGAGTATATAAATCTACTGATGCTGGAAAAACTTGGAATCATGTAGGTTTAGATGGAACAATGACAATCTCAGATGTTATTATTCATCCTAATAACCCTGATATTGTATTCATTGCTGCACAAGGTGCTCAGCACGGACCTACCAAAGAAAGAGGTATATACAAATCCATAGATGGCGGGCAGAGTTGGATGAAAAAACTTTTTATTGCTGAAAATGTAGGAGCATCCTCTTTGAGTATGGATATGAATAATCCGCGTATATTATATGCTAGTATGTGGCAGCATATTAGGTATCCTTGGAAGATGGACTCAGGAGGTGCAAGATCAGGTCTTTATAAGTCGGAAGATATGGGGGATACCTGGGAAATCATGAGTGAAGGACTCCCTGATGAATTTGGAAAATCAGGTATATCCGTTTCAAGAGCGAATGGAGATTATGTTTTTGCCGTTATTGAAGCCGCGGGAACAAAAGGAGGTGTTTACAGATCTGATAACGCAGGTAAAAGTTGGAAACAAACCAGTAATGACCGGGTAACAATAGCTAGGTCATGGTATTATATGGAAATATTCACAGATCCTAAAAATGTGAATGTCGTATATGTTTTGAATGCTCCGGTACTTAAATCAATTGACAAAGGAAATACTTTCCAACCTATACCCGTTCCCCACGGAGATAATCATCATTTATGGATCAACCCTCAGAACTCTCAAAACATGATTAACTCCAATGATGGGGGTGCTAATATTACTTTCAATGGAGGTGAAAGTTGGACGCGACAAGATCAACAACCCACTTCTCAGTTTTACCGAGTCATTACGGACAATAAAATTCCATATCATGTATATGGTGGTCAGCAAGATAATTCGGCGATCGGAATTGCAAGTAGAACGAATGGTCGAGGTATTACATGTAAGGATTGGTACTCGGTTGCTGGATGTGAGAGTGCTTTTTTAGCTTTTGATCCGAATGATCCTGACGTGATCTTTGGTGGTTGTTATCAGGGAATCATTGAGCGATGGTCAAGACTAACAGGGACGTCAAAATCAATAAAAGAGTATCCAGAATTGAGTCTAGGAAATGTACCTAAAGATTTTAAATATAGATTCAATTGGAACGCTCCCATTATAAGTTCTCCTCATGATAACTCGGTTATTTATCATGCAGGAAATGTGGTATTTAAAACTCTTGATGGAGGAATCAATTGGGAAGTGATCAGTCCTGATTTGACAAGAAATGATAAAACACATCAAGGACCTGGTGGTGGTCCCTATACAAATGAAGCGGCGGGTGGGGAAAATTACAATACACTCATGTATTTGACAGAATCACCACACGAAAAAGGAGTTTTGTGGGCTGGCTCTGATGATGGTTTAGTTCACCTTACGCGCGATGGAGGTATCAATTGGGCCAATGTTACTCCCAAAGATTTACCAGAAGCGATCATAAATTCAATCGAGATTTCGTCCCATGATCCTGCGACAGCTTATATAACGGTAATGGCTTATAAATTTAATAATTTAAGTCCAATGGTTTATAGAACTTCGGATTACGGTTTGAGTTGGGTGCAACGTATTTCCGGTATTGATAACCAAACAGTTGTAAGGGTAGTAAGGGAAGATAAGAAGGTAGAGGGATTACTTTATGCTGGAACAGAAGCTGGATTATATATTTCGTTTAATGAAGGTGTATTTTGGCAAAAAATACAGCTCAATCTACCAATAGTACCGATTAATGATTTAACTATCCAAGATAATGATTTGATTGCAGCTACTGCGGGTAGATCTTTTTGGATTTTAGATGATTTGGGAGCTATTCAGGGTTTAAGAGGAAAGACTGAAAAAGAATTAATTTTATTTCAACCTAAAAAAACATACCGAATACTTGGAGGATCGACTGATGAACCAAGGCCCGGTTTGGGTCAAAATCCAAAATCAGGAGTTCACATTGACTATTATCTATCAGAAAAAAGAGACAGCGCTTTATTACGCTTAAAAGTAATTGATAGTAAAGGAAACCTAATCAGAAGTCTATCGAATTATCAGAAAGATAAATTTGAAATCTGGCCAGGAGGACCTCAAAAGTCCATACTACTATCTGCAGATCGGGGCGTAAATAGAGTTGTATGGGACTTTACAAGGGAGCCAGTCCCATACATTGATGAAGTTTTTGTATACGGAAATTATTCTGGTGGTCACGTAGCTCCAGGAAAATATACCTTAAGATTGATCGTAGATCAGGACTCGGTAGAGACTTCTGTCGAAATATTGGCAGATCCAAGGATTAAGGCTACTATAGAGGATTATAACTTACAACAAGAGACGTTGATTTCAATTGAACAAGCCATCAAAGATATACACGAATCGGTCAATGATATGCGCTCAGTGAAATCTCAAATTAAGCATTATGAGTCTATGCTATTGGGTAGAAATGATGCCGAAGAAATTATTGAATTAGGTGGAGAAATTATCATCAAAATAGATGAATGGGAAGCAGTGCTTATTCAATCCGATCAAAAGACTTATCAAGATGTGATAAACTTCCATAATCAGTTAAATGCACAGTGGATGAATTTGAAGAATTACGTTGATAGTGCGGATCCAATATTGACTTCAGGTGCTAAAGATAGATTCAATGATCTTAAAGTTGAATGGTCTTCATTTAAGCAAACAAAAGAGCAAATTATACATAAAGAGATGGAGCAATTCAATCAATTGTATAAAGAGCTCAATTTACCTTTAATTACTATTCCTAACCAATAAAAAGGGCTTAAATGATTTTTATTCATTTTTATGAGTATTCTATTATTATAAATAAACTCTATGAAACAAATTAAAGATTTAATCGAATCTGGAGCAATCATTATAGATGTACGTTCTAATGAAGAGTTCCGAGAAGGTCATATAAGTTCATCGGTAAATATTCCTCTAAATGAAGTAGTAAATAGAATTGATGAGTTTAAAAGTATTGAACAACCTTTTTTAGTATGCTGTTTGAGTGGAGGCCGTAGTGGGCAAGCCACTGAATATCTTCAATCTCTGAATATAAAATGTGTCAATGCTGGTGGTTGGCAACAATTAAAAAGTCTGGTTACTGATTATTATGCGTCACTTTAGTGGTAAAGGTAGGATATGATTGAAAGATTAAGAGAAGTAATTAAAGTAATTCTACTTTATTTCGTTCCTGATTAATAAGTTGAGCCCCTGAAAGATGCTTCATAAGCCTTGAGACAACGACACGGGAAGTATTAAGCTCAATGGCTATTTGCTGATGACTTTTGCTAATAATAGACGAGCCTGAGGCATTTTTTAGGTCGATAAGATATTTATACAACCTATCGCTCATTTTCATAAATGAAACGCTGTCAAATGTGGATAATAGGTCATTCATCTTTTTATTTGTAATTTGAAAAATAAATTTTCTAAAATTAGAATATTTGACCACCCAATCATCTACCTTATAACCAGGAGTCACCCAAATTTCTGCAGATGTTTCAACAACACATCCGATTTCTGATGGTGCCTGATTTATAATTGAGTTAATAACAAAAGAGCATGTTTCACTTACGCCAATGTAATAAAGTGTGACTTCATGTCCTTCGTTGTCGCTTCTATAAACTCTAAGTCTTCCAGAGAGAATTATTGGAAGATAGCTTATTTCCGTGCCTGGACTAACTAGATATGCCCCTTTTGCAGCTTTTTTTAATTTCCCACATTCCAAAAAATCTGAGATTAAATGCTTTTCGAAATTTTTTTCTTTGAGCAAACTTTTTAATCTGATTTTGTGTGTGGTTAGCACAATTAATGTTGAATACTAAGTTAAATTATGAAATTGAGGCTTTATAAATTTACGAATAATACTTATAAAAACAAGAAAACCATTAATTTAATTTAAGCTTTTATACATTATTTATTGTTAGTCTTTAATAAGCTTTCAATTAAAGATCTTATGTAAGAAGTATCGTGAATACTCATGATTGAACCATACCGACTGCACATAAGCTGCGAAAATTTTAATGTCTTCGGCTTTTGGGCGATGCTGTCCCAATTAGTTTTGTCTTTGATTAAAAATATTATTTCCGTACGTCAATCACATATAGTGAATTGATAAAAAAATATAGATGAAACTTCACTCTTGCATGCTTTATGGTTGGGTTAGACATCTAAGAGCAATTTAGAGAAGATTTTCTTTAGTGTTTTGAAGCATTTCTATTCCCTTTTTCATAGGTAAGATACCTAGGCTTTAATTATATGGCGTATTTTCAAACCTTATCTGAGAGTTCTTTATTTTTTTATCGCGAAAAATACAGAGAAAGCCACAGAAATTGAATCATAGAATTTGGTTGATGAGTTCAATTAAGGATTAACACTTTACTAAGGATTAACTCCTTACCGATAATGTAAAAATTATTGATTCGAGTCTCAATTTTTCAAATAAGAGGTATCTTAGTTATTCGAATTAAAAACCGAGTGATGAGAACATTTATTTATTTAATTCTGTTTATTTACGTTTCTGACAATGATGTTCTAGCCCAAAGAGGTAGCAAAAAAACAGGAGATGAACTCGTCAAAAGTGTTTTCGAAGAAACGCCTTTGTCGGGCTTGAAATTTAGAGCCATTGGTCCAGCTCAGACCTCAGGTAGAATATCTGATTTTGCTGTTAACCCCAGTAATTTTAAGGAATATTACGTTGCGACTGCTTCTGGAGGTGTTTGGAAGACCATCAATGCAGGAACCACTTACACACCCATATTTGACGGCATGGGAAGTTATTCAATTGGCTGCGTAACGATGGATCCTAACAATTATAATGTAGTTTGGGTAGGAACAGGTGAAAATAATAACCAACGGAGTGTAGCTTACGGTGATGGTATCTACAAGTCAATTGATGGTGGCACTAATTGGAAAAACATGGGTCTCAAAAACTCTCAGCATATTGGAAAGATCTTAGTAGATCCCAATGATTCTGACATCATTTATGTGGCTGCTATTGGTCCCTTGTGGAGTTCGGGAGGAGATCGAGGGGTTTATAAATCAGTTAATGGAGGTGAATCGTGGCAATTAATGTTAAGTATTGATGCAGATACGGGGATCAATGATTTGATTATGGATCCTCGTGACAGTAAAGTCATCTATGCGGCAGCTTATCAGCGCAGACGACATGTGTTCACTTATTTAGGTGGAGGCCCAGGCTCGGGGCTACATAAATCAGCAGATGGTGGACAAACTTGGACAGAAATTAATAAAGGGTTACCAGAGGTAGATATGGGAAGAATTGGGTTGGCAATTGCACCCTCTGACCCGGAGGTCATTTATGCTATTGTTGAGGCTTCAGAAGGAAAAGGTGGATTTTTTATGAGTAGTAATCGCGGAGCTAGTTGGAAAAAGCAAGGAAGTTATAGTACTAGTGGCAATTATTATCAAGAGATTATCGTAGATCCCCAAGATGCGCAAACGGTTTATGCGATGAATACGTGGATACAAATTTCGCGAGATGGAGGAAAAACTTTTAGCGTATTGGGTGAAACAACCAAACATGTGGACAACCATTGCATGTGGATTGATCCTACCGACTCTGAACATTTTTTAGTTGGATGTGATGGCGGCATTTATGAATCTTGGGATAAGGCAGAAACCTGGCATTATAAACCAAATTTACCTGTTACTCAATTTTACAAAGTAGCGTTGGACAATGCTTATCCTTTCTATCATGTATACGGTGGAACTCAAGACAATGCCAGTTTAGGTGGTCCGTCGAGGTCATTAAGTGACAATGGCATTTCCAATGAAGAATGGATTAATACCCATGGAGGTGATGGATTTGAAACTCAGGTAGATCAAGACAATTCCAACATCATTTATGCTCAATCACAGTATGGTGTTCTGGTTAGATATGATCGTCTCAATGGTGAAGAATTAGGGATTCAACCACAACCTCGAAAAGATGAGAATGCTTATCGATGGAATTGGGATGCTCCTTTGGTAATAAGCAATCATGACAATAAGAGACTATATTTTGCAGCTAATAAAGTATTTCGTACCGATGATAGAGGCAATAGTTGGAAGGTGATTAGTGAGGATTTGACAGCTCAGATCGATCGAAATAAATTGAAGGTTATGGGAAGAGTTTGGGGCATCGATGCGATTGCTAAAAATGGATCAACTTCTCCATATGGAACCATAGTTACTATGGATGAATCACCGCTCAATGAGGATTTGCTTTTTGTAGGTACTGATGACGGCTTGGTACAGATTACTGAAAATATGGGTGATACCTGGACTCAAGTATCCACTATTCCAGGCGTACCCAAGCAGACCTATGTAAATATGTTATTAGCTTCACCACATGATGAAAATGTGGTATTCGCTTGTTTCAATAATCATAAAAATGGTGATTTTTTACCTTATGTATTTAAAAGTAATGATAAAGGAAAGACTTGGAAATCTATTGCTGCAAATCTACCCAAAAGAGGATCGACTTACGCTATAGCGCAAGATTATATAGATCCTAATTTATTATTTTTGGGTACCGAATTTGGTTTATTTATAAGTAATAATGGAGGGGTTTCTTGGGTTCAAATGAAGTCTGGACTTCCGACCATTGCTGTTCGAGATATTGCGATTCAAAAAAGGGAAAATGATCTAGTTTTAGGCACTTTTGGTCGTGGTTTTTATGTACTTGATGATTATACTGCGTTGAGAGACACAGATGAGAAATCCTTGAGTGGTGAAGGATTTTTATTTCCGGTCAGGGATCCTTTGCTTTATGAGCTCAGTTATCCCATGGGTTTGCCCGGACAATCATTTCAAGGCGATAGTTATTATCGAGGAGAAAATCTACCCTCTGTGGCGATGTTTACGTATTACCTTAAAGAGGATATCCAATCTTTAAAAGAACAGCGTCGTGAACAGGAAAAAGTACAGCAAAAAAAGGGTTTGAATATATCCTATCCTAGTTATGAAACGTTGAAGGCAGAAAGGATTGAAATGGCTCCTAAAATCGTTTTTACTGTAACCAATTCTGAGGGTAAAGTTGTTAGAAAATTGAACACTACACCTAAGAAGGGCATTCAACGGTTATACTGGGACATGCGTTATGCGGATACAGATCCTATTAATTTAAATACAAGTAGTTTTTATAATCCTTGGTCTGACAGTGACAAAGGTATTTTAGTAGCTCCGGGAGCCTATCAGGTGAGTATGTCAAAAATAGTTAAAGGCGAGGTGATTGCTATGGGAGAACCTATAGATTTCATAATAAAAGCACTAGATAATAGATCTCTTCCTGGAACTGATAGAGTAGTCTTAAATCAATTCAATCGTAATTTACTCAAGTTGTCTGGCGCTGTAAGTGCTGCTAGCCAAACGCTGAAGGAAGTAAAAAATCAATTAAAGTATATTGATGCTGCTTTGTTAAAAGCAGAGATTCCGTCAGATCACAGTTCCTTTAAACTAGCATATCAAATCAACCAAAAAGTGGTCGAGTTAAATAGGGTATTGGTTCGAGATGACGAAGGACGAATTTTAGATATAGATCAACCTCCTAGCTAGATCGGAAGAGCGT
>CAJWQD010000056.1 GCA_913045135.1 uncultured Flammeovirgaceae bacterium
GGGAATAAAGATACATCTGGGACGATGATGTTAATTTTTTGTTCCCAGCTTTGTCCACAAACACCTTTGCCCATGGGAATTCGGGTACAGGCTATTGGACCTTGAAAAGGACCTAGGACCAAGGTTTCATTTTTTACGAGATAAAAACCTACCCAAAAGAAATCAAATGATATTTTCAAAACAGCGGCCATATTAGCCATATTTGCTGTAAGGTCGTTTTCATCTTCCATCAAGGCTTTTAATTGAGGGAGTATGATTCGATATATTTCTTCCCTTGATTTGGATTTATCAATAATAATTCCTTCCGCCATAGTTATATTTTTTGAGGATTTTTTACGGTCAATGGACTCTGCCCATCTCCGGTGTTAAGTGTTTCTTTGGGTTCAAACATCAATATGTGAGTTTCATTTTCTGCTGATGGTTTGTGTTCAACACCTTTGGGTATAACGGTGAAATCCCCCTCATGTAATATCAGTTTTTGGTCACGAAGTTCCATTTCCATACATCCCTTTATTACCAAAAACATTTCGTCCTCTTCATCGTGTTTGTGCCAAATAAAATCCCCTTTAATTTTAGCAATTTTGACCGCTTGACCATTAAGTTCGGCAATTATATGTGGCGTCCAATGTGAGGTAAATTGATCTAATTTTTCTTGGATATTATTTTTAGTTATGCTCATTGTAGTAGGTAGTTAAAATGTCATTTGAAACCTGTATTTGCTTATGAGGTAGCGTTTCTATTTTTGGTGCGCGAATACCATGTAAAAAATTTTGAGGACATGTAAAAACTCGGGCTTCATCCCAAAGGTTTAAATCAAGGAATTTTTTTATCGTTTGAGTCCCTCCTTCAACAAGAAGGGATTGCATCTTCAACTGATAAAGTTGATCCAAAATAGTTGAGATGGGATCTTTTGAATCAAAATTGTAATAATTTACGTTTTTCCTATTTTTTTTTGGAAATTGAGTAAATACAATGGTTGCTTGTGTCCCATCAAAAAGATGGAGTGTTTCATTCAATTCATTTTTTGGATCTATAACGATTCTGGTGGGACTAGGTCCCTGCCAGTTTCGAGTAGATAATTTGGGATTATCATGTTTGGCTGTATTATAGCCGATAAGGATGCCTTTTTCCTCACTTCGCCATTTGTGTACAAGCTGTCGGGATAGGGGATTACTGATCCATTTGGAACTAAAATCAGTTTTGGCAACAAAATGATCTTGTGTTTGTGCCCATTTTAAAATAATGTAAGGTTTACCTTTTGATACTGAGGTCAAAAAACGGCGATTTATGTGTTGTCCCTCATCTCGCATACAATTTATTTCGACCTGGATTCCGGCCTCTTTTAAGCGCCGGATCCCCGCACCGTTTACGGCAGCGAATGGATCCTGCGAAGCCACGACAACTTTTGCTACCTTTTTAGCAATTAGTAAATCTGAACAAGGGGGTGTTTTTCCATAATGCGCGCATGGTTCCAATGTCACATATACGGTGGAGCCTGCGACTTTTGTAGACGCATTTTTTATGGCATTTACCTCTGCATGTGCTGAGCCGAAAGCTTGATGGAATCCCTCTCCGATGATTTTTCCATTTTTTACAATTACACAGCCTACAAGTGGGTTGGGAGCTACTTTGCCCATCCCTAAAAGAGCTAGTTTAAAAGCTCTCTTCATAAAAACCACATCTTCATTGGCCATGTTGCAAATTAACAAACTATATTGAGCAGTAAAAAGCCATTTTCTCTAAGAAATGTTATTTAATTCTGATGAGCTTATTTAGTTTTACTTCAAATGAGTCTTTCCAGTAAGGTATTATATGATCAATTTGTTCATGATCTAGAATTAAAATGGGGGAGTGAAGAATCAAAAAAAATTGCGCAAATTGTATTTAATCATCTTTTTGGACTTTCTAGAATAGATATTTTCTTAAACAAATCGATTGCTCTATTGGATGACCAGCTGATTCCCATTTCAAAGCGCTTATTAAAAGGCGAACCTGTACAATATATATTGAATCAGGCTACCTTTTATGGACTTTCATTTTTTGTCAATCAGTTTGTACTTATTCCAAGGCAAGAAACTGAAGAGTTGGTCGCCTTAATTTTAGAGGAGAATGACCATGGTGTTCAAAATATTTTAGATATAGGTACCGGCTCAGGGATCATAGCTCTGACGTTGCGAACACATAGACCTAAATGGAACGTATCAGGCTGGGACCTTTCGCCAGAGGCACTAGAAATAGCAGTACGTAATGCAAATCATCTTAATTTAAATGTTGATTTTACATGTATTGATATCTTAAATAAGAGTCCAGATGTGGATAAATATCACTTAATTATCAGTAATCCACCCTATATACCAAGCTCTGAAAAGTCCTCTATTCCAGGGCATGTAGTGGAATATGAACCTGAATTGGCTCTTTTTGTAGCCGATGATCATCCTTTAATTTTTTATGAGGTAATTGCTAATTATGCCCTGAAATCATTGAAAAAGAGGGGAAAACTCTATTTTGAAATTCACGAAGATTTTGCCTATCAAATTCAGACTTTGTTGAGCCATCTTGGGTTTGAGGAGATCGCTATACACCTTGACCTCAATAAAAAAGCACGGATGGCTTCTGCTATTCGTGCTTAAAAATGTGTTTAAGTCTGTAAAAATCAATTTCTATTTTCTTGCTACTTACTATTCCCAATTAAATCAAACTGGTATCTGTTACTTTAGCCTTAACTTATGTTAGATGAGTTACCACTATGATCCACGAGTTATCCTTGTATTTCTTTTTTAGAAGAAATTTATGATATCTAATACTGGCTTATTTTACAGAAGATACCTTTTGTTGAACAGTCATATTTTGTTATCCTTTAGTGCATGCTTTTACAATTAAATTGGCTATAAAAAACAGACTTTTCAGCCCCTTCACATCCGGAGGCCATTTTCAAATTGTCGCGCCTTAATTTTTAAATTTATGTAATTCCATCTAGAACAAACTTCTTCGCAACTTACGCTCAGAAACTTTAGGCTTAGGGGATCTCATTTTTCCAATCCACAATTAACATATATGAAGGCGTCATTTATATGGTAAGTTTTAAAATTTAATTTGGAGATGAGAGTGTAAAAAAAAATCCTTTCGAATCCTTTTATTTAAATTATTTAATGAGGATAAATTGGGATTCTTTTATTAACACAAACATAAGTTTTTAAAAAATTTTAGAATTCGATAAAATATAAATATTTAGTGGGAATTAATGTACTATATTTATTCTCCTGGTGCGAGACATTAAATGTTATCGAGATTCAACATACTCCTCTTATTTTTACCAATGACAGTTTTAGGTCAAAAAAATTGACTGAAGAGCAGATACTTCAGGATTATGTAGTTCTGAAAAATGTTCTAACAAAAGGACATCCTAATCTCTATGAGTATACTTCTAAATCGAAATGGGGTAGTTTATTCGTGAATTTTGAAGAGAATAAAATAAAGACAATTGATAACAAGAATGATTTATATAAATCCATTATCGAATTGACAGATTACGTCAGAGACGGTCATTTAATTGTAATGAGAACCCAAATCGATTCCTTACCTAATTTTTTCAGCTATTATTAAAAATCATCAATAAAAAATTATATTCTGATACCGAAGATTTTGGTATTCCCGTTGGCTCTGAAATCCTCTCAATAGATGGGGTAAAAGCGAAGTAACTAAGAGACAGATTTATGAAATATGCTCCTGCTGATGGATTTAACGAAACTAAAAAAGACCGTCAAATAGAAATGGAATTTGATATTTTACATTTCTATGAATTTGGAGCTAAACTCACTTATAAAGTCGAATATAGAACTCCCTTGGATGAAGTAATTATAAATACTATTGAAAGTAAAACCTTTGAAAGTATAGGCAAGCGATTTACTAAACGAAACTCATTTTTAGCACGAGAGACATTGAGTGAAAAAGGGCCTTATGTATATTTTATAGACTCTGCAAATACCGCTGTGTTAACACTAACTTCTTTCCACTTGGATGTCGATAGTTTTCAAGTAGCTCTAGAAGATATTTTTAAGAATATCAAATACAAAAAAACCAAAAATCTCATAATTGACATCAGGCAAAATGAGGGGGAATATCCGGTTAATGCTATCAAGTCATTCTTTTATATAGCTAATAAACCTTTTAAACAACAGGCTTCCTCATATGTCATTACTGATATCTTGCCAGAGGAACAATACAGTAAAAATTTGGTTAGTTGGTACACTTATGAAATTTTTTTTGAAAAATATTACCAAAACTCTGATAAGACAGTGAATGGATGGGAATCAACAATTGATGAAAATGCACCTTTGATGATCCCAAGCAAAAAAAAGTTTAAAGGAAAAGTATATGTTCTAATTGGAGGAAAAACTTTTTCGGCAGGTTCTAGTTTTTCTTTATTCTCTAAGAATCAAGGAATTACATTAGTTGGAGAGGAAACAGGTGGGGGTTATTATACACAAACAGGAGGTTATCCGATAATTTATACTTTGCCAAATTCTGAAATAAAAATCCTAATTTACTTTGTGAAGATAACTCGATTTACCGTTGATAAAACTCTTAAAAAAGGGATAGGTATTTTACCCGATGAGGAAGTCCAATTGACCGTTCGAGATTTAATTCAAGGGAAAGATAGTCAATTAGATTACGTATTGAAACAAATAATAAACGATTAAAGCCTGCGGTAAAAAAGTGCATAAAGTATCCCTTTGGAATACAAATTTAAACCACTGCTATCATTAATTAATCATTAGAATTTCAATGAAATACCTGTAAGGAAATTTATTCCAGATTGTGGATAATAATTATTTTGTTGATAAGGAGAACCATCATAAAGATAGCCCCAGGTGTATCCATTTGATTCATAGGCTACATTTAATACATTGTTGATCAAGAAAGTTAGTTTTATATTCTGCATTTTTAAGGCTTGTAATTGATACGTGAATCTTAGGTCATTGATAAAATAGCTTTTAATCATACGGTTTTGATTTGAGGTATTGTCTAGAAATTGATCTCCTACAAATTTAGTGAGTAGCTGAGCACTGAAACCTTGATTACTGAAAGTGATGTCATTTCCTATTACAATATTAGGGCTAAAAGAAATATCTGCATCTGTAAATTCATTTTCCACGGTGTAGCGATCATCAGAAAATGCATAGTCAAAAACAACTTCAGTAAATTTTTTTATTTTATTTCTACTCAAGGCCATATTCAGGTCCCAATTCCACCGATCAGTTAAGTCCATAGCCAAGACCATTTCTATCCCTGCCCGATAACTATCAGGGGTATTGACCCTAATGGATGAACCAACATCATTGACGGCACCTGTTAGGATGAGCTGATTGGTGTAATCCATCAAATATAAGTTTGATTCTACATGGATGTTATCCAAGTTACCTTTGAATCCAAATTCAAAATTTTGAAGTTGTTCAGGACTCGGAATATCTCCTACAGGGGCATCTATAAAGTCAGCACGCACAGGTTCTCGTTGGGCCACCGCAAAGGATCCATAGAGCTGAAAATTCTTATTGAGTTTATAAGTAAATCCAAATTTTGGATTAAAAAAAGTATATTTCTCCTCTACTTGGTAGTTTGAGAGATCATTATCTGTACCTTCAGTATCATAACCAATGGTGCGCATTTGAAGATCTCCGAATAGATTTACTTTTAATGAAAGTTGATAATTAGTTTTAAAAAAAACGTTAAAATCATTTTTAGTACTTGATCCTTCATAATAACGCTCTCTTATGTTGCTTGTACTTGCGAATTCGGACCATATAATCTCACCAAAATGCTTACCTTTATAGGTATTATATCCTCCTCCGAGGGTCATCAAGAGATTGTCTTTGTTATAATTTAAAGCATACGTAAATCCATAGAAGTCATTATCTAGCCATCTCCGTCGAATGAGGTCAGTTTGGGCAATTGTATCGTTTCCAACAATTATATTATCTAGTTTGTAATCAGTTAAATTATCATTTGTTCGGTATTGCTCGTAGTAGCCCTCCCCGTGTGTATAATGTCCTGAAACTGCCAGATTCAAATCATTATTGAAGGCATGATTCAGGTGTATTTGGTTATGGTCTTGCTCGTAATGATCAATTTCATTTTCATATAGATAATAGTTGAATCTCCGATCACTATTGAGTAGGTTATCTATTTGCTCATTAGTATTATATTCCCCTGAATTATCAATCACTGCTTGCAGTTTGGTTTCATCACCGGTCAATCGGGCCTCAGGGGTACCATACCAAGCTTGATATCCCTCCTCCTGTCCTCCGAAAATGAGGGTCTTAATTGTTGTTTTTTCTCCGTAATACCCACCCGTAAAAAAATATGAATAAAGATCAGATTTTGCTCGGTCTATGTATCCATCGGAAGTGATGCGAGATAAGCGACCTTCAAAGTTGAAATTATTATTAATGATTCCCGTATTAAATTTTACATTGGTTTTAAGTGTATTAAAAGACCCAATTGTCTGATTTATTTCAGTAAAAGCCTCCGTAGAGAAACTACTAGATTTCAGATTAACAGTGGCGCCGAATGCAGCGGCTCCGTTGGAGGACGTTCCTACTCCACGCTGAATTTGAATTTCATCTAGAGAAGAGGATAGGTCAGGCATATTCACCCAATATACCCCATGAGATTCAGAGTCATTGATCGGTATCCCATTTAAAGTTACATTTATACGAGTTGCATCACTACCTCTGATTCTCATTCCAGTGTAACCAATTCCTGCTCCTGCATCTGAAGTAGTAACCATTGAAGGTGTAAAATTCAATAATATTGGTAAGTCCAATCCAAGATTTCTTTCTTCGATTTTTTCTTTTGATATATTAGTATACGTAGTTGGGGTCAATTCATTTGCCTTTGTAGAAAAGTTAATGAATTCATCTCCGAAAATAGTCAGGGCTTCTAGTTCCTTCAACTCAATCGACATTTTAATTACTATTTTTGATTTAGAGCCGACGGGAACTTGTTGTGTCAGGTAACCAACGGCACTTACAATTAAGGTCTTTTGCTGTTCGGGGACGCTCAGTTCAAAATACCCATCTATGTTGGTGATGGTACCTAAATCTAGATCTTTGATAACAATTGAGGCTCCAGGGATGCCTTCGTTATTTTCATCCAAGACGGTTCCTGATATTGTTCTTTGGGCATAGGATATATAGTTAGCCACAAGCAATGCAGTACATATTAAAATTCTCATTGTATTATTGTTTTAATTTAACCAAAATAGGAGGAGGGGACCTCCATACGGTTATCATACGTCCCTTCTCGGCATTATCCGAGCAGGTTCAATGGGTATGATCTCAGCCCGATCTTATCTTTTCTTAATTGAAAAGTAGGGCACCCCTAATAGTGCAAAATTAGTATATTATTTTAAATATTTTCCAATAATTTTATAGCGCAAGCCAATCTCTCATCTTCAATACCCTTTACAATACCGTAAGGAAGTTGATTAGATTCAAGGAAGTTTAAATAAATATTAAAAAATTCTTTTCTTCTTTGCGGATGTTCTCTTTGTGGATCATCTTTCCACGGGATATCAATGTAGGAAAGCAGATAAAAGTCATATTTTCTGTGGAAAATTTGATCTAGAATCCAAGGATCTGTTTTTCCATATTTGTCCTGACTCCAAATCTTTACTACAACCAAGTTTGTATCGCAAAATAGATATTTATCTGCCAAAATTGCTCGATCGTCTTCCCAATTAAGTTGGGCTCTCGCAATTTTCAATAAGTCAGCCTCTTGATAATCTCTGTCGAGACGATCCAAATAAAATCTAGCAAATTCAGGAACCCATTCAGTATGATAAAATATGGCTAATTCTTGGGCTAATTTACTTTTACCTGTAGACTCAGGACCTATGATTGCGATTCTTTTAACTTCAGTTTTATATTCCATGTTAAGTAGCCCAGTACGGCAAGTATGGTAAAAATTAAGAATTGAAAGCTGGTCAATGGCAAACCTTTATAGATATAAAGTGGAACAGAAATACTATCTACTATGATCCAGGCAATCCAATGTTCAATTTTTTTTCTAGCCATCAACCACATACCTGCGATAGCTAGGGCAGAAGTAAGCGCGTCCCATCCAGGTACATTACTATCTGTTAATCCCAGTCCAAATCTGATTAATAAAAAAGAGCTTAGAAATAGCAAAAAAACAATTAAATTTTCCTGCTTATTATTTCCTGAAATAGGAACAGGCACTTCAGCTCCTTTACCCCTTATCCAAAAGTACCATCCGTAAATACTCATGATAAGATAATAGACTTGAATACCCATATCACCATATAACTTGTGTTGAAACGTTAAATTAATGTAAATTATTACGCTAACAATTCCCGTTGGATAGAGCCAGATTTTTTCTTTTTTGGCATACCATACACTTAATAAGCCGAAAAATACGGCAGATGTTTCTAAAACGGAAGTTTTGTTTAATTGAGTGATAAATAAGCTTTGAAAGTCGTTCACGGGGCAAAAATAAAATTAATAATCAAACAATCTTTTTATTAAGGTGGAATCTTAATAATTTTACATCGCAAATAATATTCCTATTTATTTGCATATGAAAAATAATCAAGATAGAAT
>CAJWQD010000057.1 GCA_913045135.1 uncultured Flammeovirgaceae bacterium
CCCCAATATGGAATAGTACTCGTCTCTAATAAATAACAAAGGAAAATCCTTTAAATATAAAATCCAGATTCTATTTAATTTATAATACCTCTTTTGAAACTTTAAATAACTTTGATATCTCAGTGAACTAATAAAATTATATGTTAATCTACAATATAACATTCAATGTAGAAACTCTAATCGAAGCTGAATGGCTAGAGTGGATGAAAAAGGTACATATAGTAGAAATTCTTAAATCCCAATACTTTAGAGAACATCGTATATTGAGGATAATTAACGAACATCCTGATGCTTCGGGAACTACTTATGCGGTTCAATTTACGGCTATGAATATCGCTGACGTGCAACAATATTTGGCAAATCAAGGCGTAGTACGACAAAACGAGCTGATAGCTAAGTTTGATCAAAAAGTATTATCATTCATGACACTTTTAGAGGAGGTTTAAAAATCTATATTACAATTGATCCATTCATTTCCAAAGTGAGTGGGATAGTACTTCTTATAAAAATTAATGGCACTCTCGTTCCAATCAAGAACCTGCCACATCATCCCTGTGCATTGTGTAGCTTTTGCTGTTTTTAAGACCTCATCAAATAACATTTTGCCAATCCCCTGCCTTCTCAAAGATTCTTTTACCACAAGGTCTTCCAAATAAAGCCGCCTTCCTTTCCAGGTCGAATACCGGGTATAATAAATCGCAGTTCCGACAATAAAATCTTTATTGACGGCAACATAAAAATCAAAAATAGCGGATTCACCAAAGCCGTCCACTTCCATTTGAGCAACACTATTTTCAACTTCATCCGGTGCTTTTTCGTAAATAGCCAATTCTTTGATGAGGTCTAAAACCTGAACTAAATCTTTTTGCAACCCTTTCCTAATCAAAATCATATGATTAAAATTAAAAAATCCCCTCAAATTAAAAATCTCAAATAATGAATATCAATATGTAAGCCCATTTATTTTTCAATAAAATCAAATCCTAAATAAGGATGTAATACAGAAGGCATTTTGATCCCCTTACTGGTTTGATTATTTTCAAGTATAGCTGCTAAAATTCGTGGTACAGCCAATGCACTACCATTTAATGTATGTGCAAGTTTCCTATCCCCTTTTTGAGTTTTATACCTCAGCTTCAGACGATTTGCTTGATAATTCTCAAAATTTGAAACCGAACTGACTTCTAGCCATTTTTTCTGCCCTCCAGAGTAAACTTCAAAATCATAAGTAATCGCGGCCGTGAATCCTAAATCCTTACCACAAAGCCTTAACATGCGATAAGGTAACTCCAATGAATCTATGATACCCTCTACATACCGCTTCATTTCTTCTAAAACATCATAAGAATTTTCTGATGTTGAGATCTGAACGACTTCGACTTTATCAAACTGATGGAGTCTATTGAGACCCCGCACATCTGCTCCCCATGATCCAGCCTCTCTTCTAAAACAAGGTGTGTAACCTATCATTTTAATTGGAAAATCATTTTCAGCTAATAAAGTGTCTCTATAAATATTAGTAAGAGGTACTTCTGCCGTTGGAATCAAATATAGATTAGTGTCTGATAAATGGTACATTTGCCCCTCTTTATCAGGCAATTGACCCGTCGCTAAACCTGAGCTCTCGTTGACTAAGATGGGTGGTTGAACCTCTTGATAATCCGCGGCAATGCCTTTATCTAAAAAATAATTAATCAGTCCCCTAATCAATCGAGCACCTCGTGCCTTGTAAAAAGGGAAACCTGCTCCCGTAATTTTATTTCCTAATTTAAAATCAACCAATCCATAATCTTTAATCAACTCCCAATGTGGTTTATTATCTAACTCTAATTGGGGTAACTCCCCTTTTTGAAAGAGTAATTCATTATCCTCTTCACTTCGACCAGCGACTACCTTTACATTTGGAATATTAGGTAATTCATATAATCTATCTCTCAATGCTCTCTCAATACCTTGCAATTTATTGGATAAATCCTTGCCAAGATCTTTAGCTGCAGATGTTTCCGATTTTATTTTTTCTGCCTCTTCTCTATCCCCAGCCTTTATCAAAACACCAATTTTCTTGGACAATTGATTGGAGTAGTTAAATGTCTCATCCAGTGCTTTTTGCACTTCTTTACGTTCATTATCTAATTCAATAATCTCCATTAAACGTTTCTCAACCTCCAAAAACCCTCTTTTTTTGAGGCCTTCGACAAATTTTTCAAAATTTTCTTCGATATCGCGTACTAAAAGCATTTCCTTAATTTACTCAATTAGACTACAAAGAAAACCTTCTTTATCAATTAAGTGAAAATAAACAAACTCAATCTTGTAGATCTATAAAAAAACTTTAATATTTGTTTATATTTGCAGCATCCTATATAATTGCAACTCTAATCAAAAAAAATCTGACCACAAACTATTCTAGGACAGATCAAATCTTAATAGATCGAGACTATTTATAGCCACTGATTACCTTTTATGCACACATTAGATGAATTAACCGTTCGGTTGCTTTCTGAGTTAATTGAAATCGCCGAAGGACTTGGCCTGAAAAATGCCAAAAAAGAATCGAAACAAGAACTTATTTACAAAATTTTAGATGTCCAAGCTACCCTTCCTGATAGTGAAGTCCGTGAGCCTGCCATTAAAGAAAAAATTAAATCGGATTCTAAAAAGAGACCTTCAAATCTCAAAAGTAATAAAACGAATGATCCAAAAGAGCCCTCTAGTACCCCTGAAAAAAAAGATGGAGCATCAAAACTGTTGGCATCGCTAGATCTCAATTTGAAGAGCAGTGATAAAAAAGAAAATCAACTTTCCGCTACCAATGTCCGAGCGGGAAAAGCAAAAACAAGAGATCAAAAGCCTGTGAATCAAGAAAAAAAGGATAAACCTTCTGAAAAGAGGGAAAAAAATGAACGAGATATAGCCAGAGATGAAGCCCGTGCTAAAAAAGATGAATATCTGAAAAACATTAAAGATTTCGAGGGTATTATTGAAAACGAAGGTGTTCTTGAAATCCTTCAAGATGGCTATGGCTTTTTAAGATCCAGCGACTATAATTATTTAGCCTCTCCAGATGACATCTATGTATCTCCCTCACAAATTAAACTGTTTGGTCTGAAAACAGGAGATACCGTCAAAGGCGAAATTAGACCTCCTAAAGACGGTGAAAAATATTTCGCACTTTTAAAAGTGTCCTCTGTCAATGGTAAAACAACTGAAGAAATTCGAGATCGTGTTGCTTTTGAGTACTTGACTCCACTGTTCCCACAAAAAAAGCTCAATCTAAGCACAAAATCTGATAATTATTCGACCAGAATCCTCGATCTGTTTGCCCCCATAGGAAAAGGTCAACGAGGGATGATCGTCGCTCAACCGAAAACGGGAAAAACAGTACTGCTCAAAAACGTAGCCAATGCAATTGCCGAAAATCACCCAGAATGCTTTCTAATCATATTGCTTATTGATGAACGTCCAGAAGAAGTGACCGATATGGCTCGCTCTGTAAAAGCAGAAGTTATCGCTTCTACTTTTGATGAGCAGGCTGAACGGCATGTAAAAGTGGCCTCAATGGTATTGGAAAAAGCTAAAAGAATGGTAGAGTGCGGTCATGATGTCGTTATCTTACTTGACTCTTTAACACGTTTGGCCAGAGCTTACAACACTGTAGTTCCTTCTTCAGGAAAGATTCTATCAGGGGGAGTTGATGCCAATGCATTACACAAACCAAAAAGATTTTTTGGCGCCGCCAGGAATGTTGAAAATGGAGGTTCATTAACCATAATAGCTACTGCATTAATTGATACTGGATCTAAAATGGATGAAGTCATTTTTGAGGAATTCAAAGGAACGGGCAATATGGAACTTGTTCTAGATAGAAAGCTATCCAATAAGCGAGTTTATCCTGCCATCGACGTTCCTGGTTCTGGAACCAGAAGAGAAGATCTCTTAATGGATAAGGAAGAACTTAGTCGCGTTTGGATTTTACGTAAGTTCATGAATGATATGACCAGTCCCGAGGCAATGGAATTCCTGTTGAGTCGTATGAAAGGTACTCGTAACAATGATGAATTTCTGGTTTCTATGAATGGCTAGTGTTAAGTATTTTTAATAAATAGCTTTTTTTATTTACCCTGTACATAATCTTTCAAGTAATTATATTTATCGGATAACCTACCCTTCTCTGCCACTGTTGCTCTCGCAATTATGCCAAATTTATCGTTACCGAGTAAGTACGGCAGTACTTTGGAACTAAGCTCCTTTCCAAAACTTTCGGAAGCATCTCTCGCAAGTTCACAAGGTAAATTATCTACCGCCATGACCGTAATATTGCCCTCATCAGTCAAAGGTAATTCTACCACATCTTCACTTGGGTTATAATCATAAATGGGTTCATCAATTGTCGATGAACATAACGTGGAAGGAATAGAGCCTTTAATATCACAGGTAATATCTGCAATGATTCTAATTTTAAAGTTGTTTTTTAAAATATCTTCCCGCTCGAATAAAACTGGAGCTTTAGAATCCCAATAGGCCCCTGCAATCAATATATCAGCCACTTTTGCATATTTTAGAAAATCACCTTCATAATGTTCAGGTGAAGCATAAAAAGAAGATCTGACAAATGATTCTCCATACTTATGTTTGCAATAATCTCTGGAATTAAGCTGGCAAAATACGGGAACATCAAATACACGCTCTATAAAGGCGGCAGGAGACACCATTTTGATATTCATCGCCAATAAAACTTCCATAGCCCCTTTTGATACTCGGCCCCCTCCCGTTAAGACAATTTTAATAGAAGGTAACTTCACTTTTGAGAATTCCGTTTTTAAATCTTCAAAATCAAAACAATCACGAACACGTTTTATTGCGAACAACTTATACCTCTCTCCATAAGTCCATATAGCATTGTAAGCTCCTACGATTCCTGCCCATCTACCGAAAGCTACAACTCGGCGACCCTGCTCATTTATTAGTGCCTCATAATCTATCAGACGAATATTTTTTTCTAAAACCGAACATAATAAATTTCGGTTGTAGGCCTGTTTTTTAATCGTATGAGAAAAAAATAAATAAGTTTTATCACCAATTAATGAGGAAATAGGTACTTCTTTGACACCCATCAAAATATCGCAATCAATAACAGAAGGAACAATTTCAATACCCCGCTTTCGATAATCTTCATCAGGATAACACCGAACGCTACTACTTTGGACCTTTATCCTTACCTCTGGGAAATCTTTATTAATCTGTGCAGCTTGTGCAGGTGTTATAGGAACGCGATGATCCAATGGTACCTTTTCTTCCCTTATGATTCCTATTTGTATCATTAATACCTAGCTCATTATTATCATGAAAATAAATTTCTTAAAAGGATTAATACATTACCAAATTAAGATGATTTTTTAAATTTTTTAATAGGAATATTTTGATCATTCAACTTCTTATCCTTGACATTCTCATTTAAAAACTGATTTATTTCATCAATATTTAAACTGGAATTTATATTCCCTAATTTATCAATCTTTAACTCAAACCCCTTTAATTTTTCATGAACTTGAGGTTGCTGATGGTCTTTTAATTTTCGCTTTTTCTTCATAACAAGGATTTTTTGATGTGATCAAATTGTTCTGTGGCATTTCGAATCCGTTTTGATATTTCAAAAGGTCCCAAAATTTCAATAATTTTCATTAAATCTGGTCCGGATGCTTCTCCCATAATAGATACTCTTAACAACTGAAGAACCTTACCTGGATTGATTTGGATTGAGGCCATAGTCCTTTGAAATAATTCCCGTGCCTCATCTCCATTTATTTCAGATAAAACGGCCAATTTGTTGGCATAAACTTTCAATGCATTTTTACTTTTCTCATTCCACTTTTTATGAATTATTTTTTGGTCATATAATTTTGGTTGATGAAAAATAAACTGAGATGCATTGGCAAATTCTCCAGGAAATGTAACCCTTTGAACAAATAATTCTACAATCTGTTTACCTAGTTGAGGGGAACAATCAATACTATAATCATCATATAAATCTTTTATTACCCCAAGGGCCAAGTTTTCGAAGTTCATAGTTTTTAAATAATGCTGATTAAACCACTTTGCTTTTTCAAAATCAAACTTTGTACCCGACTTACCTATCCGCTCAATAGAAAATTTTTTAATGAGTGACTTTAAATCAAAAATTTCTTGATCTCCACCCGGATTCCAGCCTAATAAGGACAAAAAATTGATAATCGCTTTTGAGGAAAATCCCATTTCCCTAAATCCTTGAAAAATTTCTCCCGAAACGGGGTCGGTCCAATTAAGTGGGAATATAGGAAACCCTCCCTTATCTGCTGCTCTCTTACTCAACTTCCCATTACCATCTGGTTTCATAATTAAAGGCAAATGTGCATAATCTGGCATATCGGATTCCCAATTAAACGCTTCATACAAAAGTATATGCAGCGGAGCTGATGGAAGCCACTCTTCTCCGCGAATGACATGTGTAATCTTCATGAGATAATCATCTATGACATTGGCAAGGTGATATGTAGCGAGTCCATCAGATTTTAAAATCACCTTATCGTCTAATGTTGAGGAGTGAACCAATATCCATCCTCTTACCAAATCATAAAATCTGATCTCTCTTTTATCTGGCATTTTAAACCGTACCACGTAAGGTGTCCCGGCTTCTAATTTTTCCTTAACTTCATTTTTTGACAAAGTTAACGAATTGGTCATGGTCTTGCGTGAAGCAGAATTATAATTAAGATTTAATACTCCAGCACTTTTCAACTTTTCACGCATTTTATCAATTTCATAAGGAGTATCAAAAGCGTAATATGCCTTTCCTTCATCAATCAATTGCTGTGTATAAGTCTGGTAAATATTTTTTCTTTCGGATTGCCTGTAAGGGCCGTAATCACCTCCAATATCCGGACCTTCCTCAGGATTTATACCGCACCATGAGAGTGTTTCTTTTATGTAAGACTCCGCTCCGGCTACAAATCGCGATTGATCAGTATCTTCTATTCTTAATATAAATGTCCCTCCCATTTTTTTTGCATAGAGATAATTGAAAATGGCTGTTCGCACACCTCCAATATGCAGTCCTCCTGTTGGGCTAGGTGCAAATCTTACCCTTACTTGACTCATATATAGTCCTTATTTTATATCATTTTAATCTACTGAAGCAATGCATGAAATCTCAATATTCCCATTTTTCGGCAATTTTGATACTTCAATAGTTTCGCGAGCAGGAAAATTTATGTTAAAATATTTACTGTAAATTTGATTGATCTTAGTAAAATCATTCATGTTCTTGATGAAAATACTGCATTTAATGACTTTGGAAAAATCAGTCGAAGCCTCCTTTAATATCGAACCAATATTTTCCATAACCTGCGTGGTTTCTGACTCAATACTTCCTGTTATTAACTCTTGCGTTTTAGTATTAATAGCTATTTGGCCTGAAATATAAAGTAAGCCGTTTACCGATACAGCCTGACTGTATGGTCCAATGGGATCTGGTGCGTATTGTGAGTAAATTATTCTCATAATAATTTTTTTGGTTTATTTTTTAGACCCATAAATATAACGATCTCGAATTAGCTAAGGTTCAAATAAATTAGAAATTTATTGAGAAAATAATAGTTAGCGCATACGTAGAATTCATCATTTACAAAAGTAACACTTATCGAAGTACAAGAATTTAGCATCAGATTAAGTTTATAATGAGTAAGACATACTATCAGGTTAAATTCTATTGTGTTAGTTTAATCTAATGAAATCAAATTTGTAACCCATTATCATAACTACTTAAAGGTTTGATAATTCTATTCATTAGCTAAACTTATATTTTCTGGTCTGAAAATCTCTCAAAAAATGACTCTCATAAGTATAAAACCAAATCAATTAATAAGATACTAAGTGACTTGATGAGAAAAATAATTACTAACTAGAAAAGTTATTAAAAATAATAATAAAAATGGAACTAAATTTCTTTTAAAAATTGTGATCTGCTTCCCTTACCAAATATTTACAATTTCAAGCTTTATTAAGTTGAAAATTAGTCAACATTCGGTGTAGAAACCTTAAAAAATATCTTCTGTATTAACTTGCTCTTAACTTTTTTATGAATCTAATGAACAAGGGAGTTGGTAAAAAGCGAATTTCTGGGAGTTCCTAAACCTTCCGAATTGAGGATTTTGGGGATTTTTTT
>CAJWQD010000058.1 GCA_913045135.1 uncultured Flammeovirgaceae bacterium
AACATTTCGCAATGTTGAACTCCCTTACCTGCAGTCATCCATTGCACATCACCATTACCAAACCTACCTGCTGCTCCTAAAGAGTCTGAATGATCCACTAATCCTTTTTGTACGATAGTTATTGTTTCGAAACCTCGGTGCGGATGGGCTGGAAAACCAGGAACTACTGTGCCATGATACATTCTAAAGCCATCTTTACTTTTGAAATCTTGCCCTAAATTTCGTCCGGTGAGCAAATTAGAATCTAGGCCTAATGTCGAATTGCCCGGAGGATAGGTATCTTCATGAAAGGCACAAAACAGGAAGGGATCTTTGGTTTGCCATGGAAAACCTAAAGTAGAAATATTAATAATTGCCGACATTTTTATTTTAATTAAGAACTTATCAAGTTTAACTTTTAGTTAAACGAAAGGGGTTTTTGCTTATACAAAAATACATCTGTTCATATACAAATACTCATTTCGATATTAATTTTTGGACAAATATTTATGTTTTTTGTCTATTTCAATGGAGATAAATAATGTTTATTTCAAAGATTGATTATATTGTCAACTATTGATTGATGATGCTCAAAACAAACAATAATGAAATTTTTTAAGGATTTTTATTATATCACCAATTTTAAAACCTTTTTAGTAACTTTTCTAGCTATCTCTGCAACTTACTTGTGCATTGAAAATGAAATACATGCCGACTTACCTTTGGCACTGGTTAGTATTGCTATTATATTTCCTGTTGTTTTTGCAATCAATTCGGCTTATGCAAGAAGAGAACAAGGGCTCGTAAGTTTGGCTGCTTGTAAAGGATTTATGCATGGTTTTTATAGGATAACTGCGGATCATCCAAAAGATTCAGATCCTGAAAAAGCAGCAGAATGTAAAGAAAAAATAAAGACTTTGTTCAATTCCTTAAAATGTTTTTTAGAGAGTGATCCTGAAAAATCGCAATCTTTTGCCAAAGATGTATATGTGAATATAAAGTCATTGAGTGTTTTTTCAAAAACGCTATTAGTACAAGGCCTTCATGGCCGATCAATAGCTAGGATGAGTGTCTTTCTCACTCGATTTTGTGTAGCTTTTGAAGAGATGCAAATGATATTTTATTATCGAACTCCGATAGGTTTGAAAGCATATGGAAAAATTTTTTTAGTTGTTTTTCCTGTATTATATGCTCCATCATTTGCTTTATTAGCTTCAAATTTTTCCGGGTTGGCAGAGTATTTTAGTTATCTTATACCAACGCTCTATGCCATAATTTTGGTGAGTTTAGATAATATACAAACTCAATTAGAGAATCCATTTGATCAATTTGGCTCTGACGATATAAGAGTTGATGTAGATAAAATTGACGAAATGTTAATACTTTAAAATAAATAGGAATTAAATTATTTATGATGAAAAAGATGTTTGTTTATACTCACGTTCTGGTATGTCTTACTGTATTTTTTGGATCAATAGTTACATCATACGCCCAAAACCGTAAGGATAGAGCAGCTCAATCCTCTTTATTCTTAGAAGATGAGATTCTAGAGATAACCGTATCGATGGATCTTGAAAAAGTTACCAAGGACATAGAAGATCGTGAGGAACATCAAGGGACTATCGTTTATAAGGCAGCTGATGGGACAGATGTCTTACTTAATGTGATGTTTAAGACACGAGGAAAAACACGGGCAAACCCTGAGGTTTGTAAGTTTCCACCACTACAATTAAATTTCAAAAAAAAAGGCAATTATGATAACCTGTTTGCGGGACAAGATAAGCTTAAACTTGTAGCTCATTGTCAATACAATAAAGGATTTGATGATTACGTAGCCCAAGAGTATTTGACTTATAAGCACTATAATATCTTGACAGATAATAGCTTTAGGGTAAGATTGTTGAGAGTGACCTATGTAGATACGGGCGGAAATAGAAATACTTTTACTAAGTACGGTTTTCTGATAGAAGATGATGAAATATTGGCCCATCGAAGGGGTAAAGTGGTATCTGAAAAGTCGGTGAGGAATCAAGATATGTGTAATAGAGATGCCTTGGATTTAATGGTTATGTTCGAATATATGATTGGGAATACAGATTGGGGTGTAGGGGCTAAGCACAATATGAAATTGATAGCAGATGACTCTACCAATCGATTACCGATCCCTATACCCTACGACTTTGATTATGCTGGGGCAATAATGACTAGTTATGCTCAACCCGCAGAGGCTTTGCAAATTACTAGTGTAAGACAACGTGTTTTTAGGGGTCTATGTAGGCAGCCCGGTAGTTATGAAAAAATATTCCAAATTTTTAATGATAAGAGAGAACATATTTATGCTTTGTATCAAAATTCAGTTCATGTGAATGATAGATTTAAAAAATCGACTTTGAAATATTTCGATCAGTTCTACAATATTATCAACGATCCAAAGAAAGCGAAAAGATCAGTTTTAGAGGCATGTAGAGCAAAGCATTCTCACGTTTATTAATTAAAGGAAACGGAAATGTCTTTTGTCTTTTATCTTTCTATACCTTTTTATTTTTTTGCATCTTCATTTTATGGTATTTTCAACCAATCCATTACCCCAAAGGAATACCATTTTGATGGTAAATATGGACTATACGTTTCGATTGTAGGAGATCATTATCAAGTGCATTGGCTGACTTCAGCTGCTGAGGAGGGCTATTTAAACACTCAGTCTGGAGAGTTAGAGAAAGTTTCCTACAGCACCCCCAAGTCTACTATTCACAAGGTTCAAATTCCCTTGAGTGATCAATCAGTAAACCTAGATTTTGGAAGTCTGACAGGAGGGCATGGGCAAATTACGATTGTTCCATACTATGATAGAGATGATTTTGAATTCAAAGGAGTGGATTCGGTATATGTTTTGGGAGATACGCATGGTAATTATGAAGAGGTAGTACAAATTCTTCAAAACTCAAAATTAATAGATGAAACTCACCAATGGATTGGAGGTAATGCACATTTAGTTTTTTTAGGTGATGTTTTAGATCGGGGTATGGACGCTCTTCGACTTATGTGGTTTATTTACGAATTAGAGCAGTCAGCAGTTAGCAATGGAGGTCAAATCCATCTTATATTAGGTAATCATGAAATAATGGTTATGTCAAATGACCTTCGCTATGTTGCTGCTAAAGAACAACATTTAGCCAATATGCACCAAGTCAGCTATCAACAGCTTTATCATCCTACTCGCTCAATATTGGGGCGCTGGCTTTCAACTAAGCCCGTAGCACTTAAAATTGATGGAATTTTATTTGCACATGCCGGTATTATTATGGGATCATCCTTGAAGTCATTTAATGATCAGGTTTACGAGTACACTCAAACGCCTATTTTTTCTCATTTGATGGAACAACCCTTCGATTCAGTAAGTTTTTCTCAAAATGAACGTGAGGAGCAAAAAGATTATTTGTATGATTCTTTTGGGCCACTTTGGTTTAGAGGATATGTTAAGACAGATACCTTAGGTTCCTATTTGGATGCGATTTTAATCAATAATAGGGCCAAATTACATGTAGTTGGCCATACTACTGTCCCTAATATATCTACACTTTATAAGGGTAAATTAATAGCAACAAATATTCCGAGGGCAGGTTCAGAAATGTTGTTACTCACTAAAAATAAGCGTCAAAAATACCATCGTTTTAGTATTAACTTATCAGGAGATTTTGTAAAACTTCAATAGCTAATTTGAGCTTATTTATTAGTCCAACTGACTTATTTATTTGCTGTTTAATTGGTAGTGATTTATTTCATACTTGTATTTTGTTTCATTTTATCTCAAAAAGCATCCTAAATTATGTTATTTTCCGTTCGCTATTTCACAGATCGCTTGTTTATTTGAAAATCATTTACCTACGGTAAATGACTTTATACAAAAGATGCTGAATAATTGTCATAAGAAGTTTATTATTGAATGGCTTTACTTGTAAGATAGTATAAGAGATTTGAGATAAATAATCCACTCCAAAGTACTGTTCTTATCCAATTTAATTGGACTAGCTTATTTAAAATTGATGAACGAATTACATCCGTTGACACCTTATTGTGTAGTGGAACAAAAATAAAAAAAGTAATTATCCAAAGTGAAACAATGATTAAAAAAGATACTAAGGTAAAAATCGAAAAATCATTAAATAGGTGTATGCCCGCTATTATAAACTGTCCCATCATCAAGGGTAGGACTACATAGATGACTTTTTTGGTATAATTGTAATGCCACTGCCTAAGGTTATCTCGCTCATAATACAGGAAACTTGGATAGATAACCAGCTGCACGAGCCATATCAAAACAAGTAATCCTAAGTCAAATAAAAGTCTGATTAAAGTGAGACTCATCGGGTGAGACGGAGGTTTAATTTCCCAACATTCCATGCCCAAAAAATCAATAGTGGATGAACGATGATCAACCTCAGCCAACCTATAATTGGATTTACACACAGACCATTAGGTACACAAGATCCTAATTGAATGAAGTATATATGGGAGGGAATGAAGAATATTAATAATATGATAATTCCCCATGCTCCAATTTTTAGACTTTTTGGGAATAGGATAAAAAAGGCGAGAGACATTTCTAATAATCCACTCAATATATTAATGACATACGGATAGGGCAAATAATTTGGAATTAGACCAATATAAAAATCTGGACTTAAAATATGGTTCATTCCAGCTGATAGGTAGAAGAGGAAACAACTGTATTTTGATAAGAGATACATTATTGCGATTAGAGGGGATTTAACGAGAATTTTTATAACTCATTTTTAAAATATAAAAAAATGGAACCCACCATATAAAATCATTAGTAATTAATGTATAAATAAATGCAAAAGGGACGTTGTCTTGGAAATAGTTGATGATGAAACCGAGTGGCCCAAAAAGTTTCCCTAAGAAACCAACTAAAACAATAGGCCAGTGCCTAATGGGGTCATAAGATGCTAGCCAATATCCAATACCATAGACGCCAATGACCATACCCATGCCTTGCCATACCATTGGATGATTGAGTGGCTCCATACCAACGAGTATGAAAAATTGGTTGGGTCTTATGATTACCCACGCTCCCCAAGAGAGGTTATAGAGGGCAGCCAGTTTTAGCGTGTTTTTCATTCAATTTTTCAAAAAAAACGAAGGGTTGAATAAAAAGGTTCATAAGTTGTCATATTCCGAAATGATCATCTAAATATACTACTGACAATAATATAAAGAGCATAAAAAAAGTCTGCCATTTAACGGCAGACTTGCAAAGTATTTTGAGAAAGCATTTAGGAAACTTTGACGTTTACTGCATTTAAACCTTTTTGTCCATCCTGCACGTCATAGCTTACTTTGTCGCCTTCGCGAATTTCTTCCGTTAGACCTGTTTGGTGAACAAACACATCCTTACCACCTTCATCAGGTGTTATAAAACCAAATCCTTTCGTATTATTAAAAAATTTTACTGTACCGTTACTCATAATTATTTGTATTAATTTTTTCAAAAGTAGGTATTTTAAAACAAATGGCATAATTTTTTTTAAAATTCATTCAAATTGTCTTTTGCCTACTAAATATGATCTCTTTTGAGGTTGTACTTTTTAAAATCAGTTTGAGGCATTAACTTATGATTTTTGGTTTCATTTTTAGTTAGGTTTTTTTGTAAATTTAAAATTGTAAATAAGTCCATACTATAACGGATAATTTAATTAAGGTCAAATAATTTATAGAAAAGGGGTATTCAACCAGAATATATGTGCTTTAACCCGATGTTTTTTGACGATTGGATTGTTGATTGATGAGATTATTTGAAATTTTAATCGACTATGAAAAGTCTCTGCACAAGGTTGGGTTATTTTTTAACGGATAATGGGTAGTTTTATATATAAAATGATTAATCTCAAGAAAACAAAAAGTATTTGCTTATCTTCAATTATCATATTTCTAATGGGGTGTGGTAGTCAAAAAGAGACGGTAAAAAAATACGCAAGGCCCAATATTATTTTCATCATGTCTGATGATCACGCATATCAAGCCATAAGTGCCTATCAGGATAATTTAATAGCAACCCCTAATATTGACCGTATTGCCGAACAAGGAATGCTCTTCAGTAATGCTTGCGTTACCAATTCAATATGTGCCCCGTCCAGGGCTACTATTCTCACAGGAAAGCATACGCATTTGAATGGGAAAATTGATAATAGGTTGCCTTTTGATACTACCAACATTACATTCCCAATACTTTTCCAGCAAGCAGGCTATCAAACCGCAATGTTTGGAAAACTACATTTCGGAAATAACCCGAAGGGCATTGATGATTTTCTGATTTTGCCTGGGCAAGGTAACTACATAAACCCTGATTTCATTACCCCAAGAGGGGATACAACAATAATAGGTTATGTGACTGATATCATTACAGACCTTACCCTTAGTTGGCTTAACCAAAAAAGAGACCCTGAAAAACCTTTTATGTTAATGTATATGCACAAAGCACCACATCGACCTTGGTGGCCACGTGCTGATAAATTCAAAGAGTACAGTAAAATGAATTTTCCAGTGCCTTCAACCCTTTTTGATGATTATAAGGGTAGAGGTTCAGCGGCAAAGAAAGCTGAAATGAATGTTTTATATGATATGAAGTATGGCCATGATTCCAAAATCAGGCCAGAAACTATAGTTGAAATGGGGAGTGTAATGCCTAAGGTACCCCCAATGAATTGGGATGGGGTGGATGGATTTTACCAAAACTATAATCGTGCAAATGATGAACAAAAAGCTTTGTATGATCCTATAATTGATTCAATTAATAATGAGTTTAGGAAATATTGGCCGAGTATGTCTCGGGAGGAAAAAATGCGATGGAAATATCAAAGATACATGCAGGATTATTTAGGAACCATTGCTTCAATCGATGACAATTTGGGTAGATTATTAGATTATCTTAAAGAGACTGGATTGGATCAAAATACGATGATTATATATACTTCAGACCAAGGTTTTTATTTAGGAGAACACGGTTGGTTTGATAAAAGATTTATATATAATGAGTCTTTTAAAACTCCACTTTTAATTAAATGGCCTGAACATATTGCTCCTGGTAGTAAGAACGATGAGATGGTTCAAAACTTAGATTTTGCTCAGACTTTATTGGATGTGGCGGGGATTAAAGCTCCAATGGATATGCAAGGAGAAAGTCTTTTGCCTTTGTTGAGAGGTGAAGACAAATGGAATCGTGAAGCTGTTTATTATCATTATTACGAGTACCCTGCCGTTCATATGGTGAAAAGGCATTATGGTATTATTTCTAAAACCTACAAGTTGGTACATTTTTATTATGATGTAGATGAATGGGAACTTTACGATAGAATGAAAGATCCATCAGAGTTAAATAACGTTTATAAAGATCCAGCCTATACTAGTATTGTGGCTCGGTTAAAATTAGAATTGAAAGATCTTAGAATAAAATATCAAGATTCCGAAGTATTAGATCAACAATTCATTGATGTTTACCGTGATAATGGTTGGTTATAATAACTTTCTAGTATAAAGACTTTCTTATTTATTATCGAAACAACATTTAATTTAAATTATGAAAAATATTTAAGCTTGCCTCTGTTACTGTTAAGTTGCATGAGCATTATAAAATCTTCCGTCAAAAAAAATATCCATGGACTTAATTTCTGCTTAGACTTGTTATACTTTTTGATTGGAAAGAGGTGAAATAATATATTTAAAAACAATTGTAGAGTCACTACTCAACTCACCAGTTTTAATAGCAGCATAGTATTTTTAGCTTCCTAATAAAATGAACTCAAGAAACAGTATTTTGCATAATCTGATGAATTTACCGTTATCAACCTTGCGCATCATTCTTTTTTAACTTCAAAGATGCTAAAAATGGAAATGATCATTTGATGGGAAGTATTTGATGGGAATTAATTAAGATTATTTTACGCCTGTTCATGACCAGTTTATTTCTACAGTCTAGGGTTAAAAAAAATAGTCGTACACCTTTTGACTTTTTATCCTCTGCCCAAATTGGAAGTCGTTCAAATGTGGCGTATACATAGTTGAATTTGGATATGGAAATGGTCATAATTATGCATTAATA
>CAJWQD010000059.1 GCA_913045135.1 uncultured Flammeovirgaceae bacterium
AGGTAGACTGATAGTCTTTAATGAGGTTGAGGAAAGACTGCGTGAAAATATTTCAGAACTTTTTCAAATGGAATGGAAAAAGGATGGTATTGGAATGCAATAGATAATAAGTTTGCTATGAAGAAATATATTCCATGACCTTCATGGCATTATAATTATCACATTATTATTTTAACAAACCGCCCCATTGTTTATTTTGGGACCCATTTGATTAATTTTATACAAAGATGAAAAAAAGATATTCTTTATTTACCTGTAGAGCAAGTCGTTATGACGATTGTGCCATTAAATAAGGATGATTTATGGCAAGTTTATTTTATCAATAGGAGTAAGAGCAGTTTAGATACTATTTTAGTTACCTATAAAGGTTATAATGAGGATCAAAAACTTCATTATTGCGCTATGCCATTCCTTACATCGAGATGGGGTCATTGGTTATAATTGAATCTATAAGCCCTGAGATTTTCGATTTTACCAATGAATTTTGGATCAGTTTTTATATCGGAAGACAAATTTATGATAAGAAATATATTTATCTTCCTTCGTCGATTGATGCTATGAACCTAAGTTATATTAACGAGCTAAAATTAAATGGAGTATTGCATTTATGAATGCGGAATTAAATAATTTACGAATTATTGATATTGAAACGGTAAGTGTATCTTCAAGTTTTGAGATTCCTATTGAAAATTTAAGGCAGCATTGTGAAAGAAAAGCTATCCAGCTACGCAGCGAGGACGAAAAACTAATGAGTGATTTGTATTTTGGAAGGGGAAGTATTTATGATGAATTAGAAAAATTTATTGTTATTTCCGTAGGGATATCCTATAAATTTGAAGGGGAGACTCTTCTAAATATTACTTTCTTTCAAAATTATGATGAAGCTAAATTACTGAATGGTCTTAAGAAGCTTTTCGGGATAAAATTCAATCGACAACAGTTAAAATTATGTATTCATAATGGTAAAGAATTTTATTTTCCTTTTCTATGTTGGTGTATGATTGTAAATGGGGGAGTGATTCCGCAAACCTTAGATTTATCAGGAAAAAAGCCTTGGGAGGTACAGCATGTTTCGACTGACCTTTGGAAGTTTGGAGATAAAAAAAACTATACCCCTTTAGATTTATTAGCACCCTTATTTTATATCGATTCGAGTAAATTAAACATTGATGGTTTTCAGTTCATTAAGGTATATTACATTGAAAATATGGATTTAAAGCAATTGGTGAATTATTGTCAAGGAGTTATGATTGGCATAGATCAAGTTTATTTAAATTGAAAGACTTCCCCGTTGTTAAGAAGGATAACATTATACGCCACATCAATAATATATGTCTAGAAAAAAGAAATCATCCAGAACTCATGGCAAAATTCCACGAGTAAAAATAAATATCAAACACGAGCTCAAATTACATTTTCAAAATAGGTCCAATGAGTCGTTTAGTTTCAGTCAGTTAGTTAAACAACTGAGAGTACGGGATGGTAAATCCAAAGAGTTTGTAAAGGAATTATTGTTTAAAATGGAAGCGGAAAATCAACTGCGCCGCGGACCTGACGGCAGATGGATTACTGCTTTAGAGCCTACTTACTATAAGGGTACGGTGGATCATGTCAATCCCAAGTTTGCCTACATCATGGTGGAGTCACTGCCTGATGATATTTGGGTAAAATCCAAAGACTTGAACTTTGCGATGCACGGGGACACCGTTACTATTCAGATCACGAGTAAAGCAAAGGCTAGTCAACGACCCGAGGGGCGTGTGATTTCCATAGTTAAGCGGGTCAAAAACGAATTTGTAGGGCGACTTGAAGTGTCGCAGAAATTTGGTTTTGTGGTATTGGATAGTAGGAATATTTTTTTTGACGTATTGGTCTATCCACAAAAATTTAAAAAGGCCATTCATAACGATAAGGTTTTAGTAAAAATTGATAAATGGCCTAATAATGAAAATAAAAGTCCCCTCGGAAGTATAATCTATGTCTTAGGTCAAGCGGGAGAAAACAACACTGAGATTCATGCGATTATGGCAGAATATGGTTTGCCTTTCGAATTTTCTAAAAAAGTAGAAACAGCGGCAGCGCTCATTCCTGTGGCCATTTCAAAAGAGGAAATAAATAAGCGTAGGGATTTTAGAAAAGAGATCACGTTTACCATTGACCCACACGATGCAAAAGATTTTGATGATGCCCTTTCTGTTAAAAAACTGCATAATGGACACATTGAAGTAGGGATACACATAGCAGATGTCTCTCATTATGTCAAACCGGATTCCTTACTTGAAAAAGAGGCTTTTGAACGGGCAACTTCTGTTTATTTGGTAGATAGAACAATACCTATGTTACCAGAAAAGTTATCTAATAACCTTTGCTCATTACGGCCTAAAGAGGAAAAGTTGACCTTCTCAGCGGTTTTTGAAATCAATGATCAAGGAAAAGTGTTTGAAAAGTGGTTTGGAAGAACGGTCATCCATTCGGATAGAAGATTTACTTATGAGGATGCCCAAGAAATTATTGAAGGGAATGTGGGAGATTATCAAGAGGAAATATTACTTCTCAATAACCTTGCTGGAAGACTTCGGGATCGGCGTTTTGCAAACGGAGCAGTAAACTTTGAATCAGTAGAAGTAAACTTTAGATTAGATGAGAAAGGAAAGGCTTTAGAAGTGATACCCAAAGAGCGAAAAGAAGCTCATAAGATGATTGAAGAGTTCATGTTGTTGGCTAATAGAGAGGTGGCTACTTTTATTTTCGATAAGGGAAAAGGGAAACAATCAGAGGGAAGATTTCCTTTCGTATATCGAGTTCACAATGACCCTGATCCAGAAAAATTTGAAAATTTTATAAAGTTTGCTGGTGGGTTTGGATATCAACTTTCGACTCAAGGAGGGATCTCTAAAAATCTAAACAAGTTATTTACAGACATACAAGGTAAGCCAGAACAGAATGTCTTGGAATCCATAGCCATCAGATCTTTGGCCAAAGCTCGGTATACTACAGATTCCAAGGGGCATTTTGGCCTGTGCTTTGAGCATTATACCCATTTTACTTCTCCCATTCGAAGGTATCCAGATGTAATGGTTCATAGGTTACTTTGGAGTTATTTGGAAGGGGAAAACCCTCAAGAAAAAGAGCTTATTGAACAAAAATGTATTCACTCATCAGAAAGAGAAAAAAGGGCTGCTGAGGCTGAGAGAGCATCTATAAAATTTAAGCAGGTTGAATTCATGTCTGAGATGCTAGGAGAAAATTTTGACGGAATTGTATCAGGAATTACTGAGTGGGGCTTATTTGTGGAAATTATTGCTACTAAATGTGAGGGAATGATTAGAATTGCAGACATAGATCATGATCAGTTTAAATACGATGAAAAGCAATATAGGATCGTCGGAAGAAGGACAGGGGGAATAGTTTCCCTGGGGGATGAAATTCATGTTAAGGTAATAAAAACAGACATAGATCGGAGAACCATAGATTTGTTTTGGGTTAAAAAAATGGACTTATTTCAAAATATTTGAATGATTATTTTTACATAGGACTAACTTATAAGGGTGAAGTCAGGGAGAAGGAAATTATCCATTTCCTTTTAAATCATCGGCTTAATACAAAATAAATGGAATCAATAGTCACCTTACGAAAATCAATTGATAAACGCTTGGCGCAACTAGAACTTAAAGCACAGCCCAAGAATCTGTATGAGCCCATAAGCTACTTATTGGCTTTGGGAGGGAAGAGGTTTAGACCTTTATTAGTTTTATTGACAGCGCAGCTAAGAGGCACATTTTCCTCACAAATATTAGATCCAGCTATAGCCGTTGAAGTCTTTCATAATTTTACTTTGATGCATGATGACATTATGGATACTGCCCCGCTTCGAAGAGGTCAGCCTGCAGTTCATGAAAAATGGAATCAAAATACTGCCATTTTAAGTGGAGATGCTATGTTTGTCAAGGCTTATCAGCTCATAACTAAGATCAGTCCTGGCCACTTGCCATTGGCCATGGAACGATTCAATGAAACTGCCTTACAGGTCTGTGAAGGTCAACAACTAGATATGGACTTTGAACAATTTTCGGAGGTTTCTCAGACGGATTATTTGGAGATGATCAGGTTAAAGACTGCTGTATTGTTGGGATTTAGTATGGAATTAGGAGGATTGATGGGCGGCTTTGATCGCAAGGATCAACAGCAGCTTTATGAAGTGGGAGAAAATCTAGGGCTGGGGTTTCAGTTGATGGATGATTTATTAGATGTTTATGGAGATCAACAGAAGATAGGTAAGCAAGTAGGGGGCGACATTATTGCTAATAAAAAAACATTTTTAATGATCAATGCTTTAGACCTTGCAGGAACTGATGTGCGTCGCCAGTTGAATGTTTGGATAAGTATTCGAGATGTAGACCCCAAAGAAAAAGTAGCTGCTGTAAAAAACATCTATGATCGATTAAAAATCCCTGATCTTGTAAAAATTAAGATGAATACTTATTTTGATGAAGCGTTTAGATTACTTGAAATCATAGATTGTAATAAAGAGGGACTTAAGATTTTCAATAATTTTGCTCGTGGCTTAATTGTAAGAGAGGGTTGATAGCATTAAAGGCAAATAATTAAATGATGAGTTTGAATTTAATCATTATTGTGTTGACGATTTTAGTCAGTATCAATGCCCAAAATAATATGAATCTTTATAGTCAACTTATGATGAAACCATACGAGGTTATGAAGAGGCGTCAATATTGGAGATTCCTTACTTCAGGTTTCGTCCACGATGGATATTCACATTTGGGATTTAATATGTTTACGCTTTACTTCTTTGGGGGTGCAGTAGAGCAGTACTTCGGCTATATTTTGGGGTCGGCTTCGACCATCGTATTTATTTTCTTTTATCTATCTGCCCTTATCGTTTCAGATTTACCTGGATATTTTAAAAATAAAAATAAACCTGGATACAATACCATAGGGGCATCTGGTGCAGTATCGGCGATGGTTTTCGCTAGTATCATTTATGCGCCCTTGAACAAAATATGTTTTTTCGCATTACTCTGTTTACCTGGATTTATACTGGGGATTATTTTTATTATTTATTCTTTCACTCAAAGTAAGAACCTATCTCAGAATATCAATCACGAAGCTCATTTGTATGGTGCCCTTTATGGCATTGCTTTTAGTATTTGGGTTTATCCTGAGTCCTTGTCCATCTTTTTAGACCAAATTTTAAGTTTTCGCGGATTTTGATATGAAAGACCCTGCTTAAAATAAATAAGCAGGGGTTTTGAAATAAGTTTAAATTTAGGATTCGATAGCAATCAACTCTACTTCAAATATTAACACTGATCGTGGAGGAATAGGACCTTGACCTCTTTCTCCATATCCCAACTCGTAAGGAATGGTAAGTTCAATTTTACCTCCTACATTAATTAATTGTACACCTTCAGTCCATCCGGGTATCACACCACTCAAAGGGAAAGATATGGGTTCACCGCGATTGACAGATGAGTCAAAAACAGTACCATCTATCAAAGTTCCTGTGTAATGCACGGTGACAGTACTTTCAGCGGTGGGGTAGTCTCCTGTACCTGTTTGTAAAATTTTGTATTGAAGGCCACTTGCAGTCGTTTCAACCCCTTCTTTAGCGGCATTTTCTGCTAAGTAAATTTCCCCCTCTTCTGCTAGATTCTGCGTTTTTCTTTCATTGAATGTCATATATACCTGCTGGCATTTTTCCAAGGTCAATTGACTGGTATCGGTTAAGGCCTCACTAAATGCCGCCGTAACCACGGCTAAATCAACATCTTTTAGCTGCGGTTTAATTTGTTCTGCCAAAAGGGCACCAAAACTGTAGCTTAAGCTATCTTTAAACGTCGTCAGTTGAACTTGCCCAGATCCGGTTTTATCTGAACAGTTTGAAAATAGAGCTACTATAGCTACTAAAATCGAGATTTTAATTTTCTGCATATTTATAGAATGAAATGCGAATATAACGGGTTTTAATTGAAATATTAAAAATAAGGTTGTATATCAATTCTTTTTGAAAGGCTTAAAATTCCTTTCGGCTAATCTTTTAAACAAACTAATTGAGTAAATAGATAATTTGATTTAAAATTAAAAATGATCAATTTAAAAATCTGATTTAATTTGCATTTCAAACGCAGTATTCATGGGTCAAAACAAGAAAGAGTCATTAAATTTTATTGAGCAGCTTATTGAGCGGGATGTGAAGGAAGGTAAGGTTCAAAAGATCCAAACACGTTTTCCTCCCGAGCCGAATGGGTATTTACATATAGGCCATGCTAAATCAATTTGTTTAAATTTTGGACTAGCAAAAAAATATGGAGGTCAATGTAATCTTAGGTTTGATGATACTAATCCTGAAAAAGAAGAAGCTGAATATGTCAATTCCATCAAAGAAGACATCAAATGGCTTGGTTTTGACTGGGGACCATCAGCTAATCATACTTCAGATTATTTTGAACGTTTATATCAATTCGCAGTTCGCCTAATTGAAAAAGGTACCGCTTATGTTGACGAATTGAGTGCAGTTCAATTTAATGAGTTGAAAGGATCGCCGACTGAACCTGGAAAGGAGAGTCCGTTTAGAAATCGACCAATTGAGGAAAGCCTCGAGATTTTTAAAGCCATGAGATTAGGAGCTTTTCAAGATGGACAAAGGGTACTTCGTGCCAAAATTGATATGAGTAGTCCAAATATGCACATGCGGGATCCTATTTTATACCGGATTAAGCATTTAGCACATCATCGCACAGGATTAAAATGGTGTATTTATCCTACTTATGATTTTGCACATGGTCAGTCCGATAGTATAGAACAAATAACCCATTCTCTTTGTACTCTTGAGTTTGAGGTTCATAGACCCTTATATGATTGGCTTATTCAGCAATTAGAAATTTACCCTTCAAAACAGACAGAGTTTGCTCGATTAAATTTGAGCTATACCATTGTAAGCAAAAGAAGTCTTCGAGAATTAGTTGAAGGGCATTATGTTGCAGGCTGGGATGATCCCAGGATGCCTACGATTTCGGGTATTCGAAGACGGGGGTTCACAGCTAAATCGATTAGAAAATTCACGGATATCATAGGAGTGGCAAGAAGAAATGGTATCACTGATGTGGCTTTATTAGAGCATTCGGTACGTGAAGATTTAAACAGAACAGCCCATCGTATCTTTGGAATCATGGATCCTATCAAGCTAATAATTACTAATTGGCCAGTGGATTATCAAGAGGTAATGATGGCTGAAAATAATCCGGAAGATAAAAAATCAGGTTTTCGTGAGATGCCCTTTACTCGTGAACTCTTTATCGATCGCTCAGATTTTTTAGAACATCCTCCGAGTCCTAAAAAATGGTTCAGACTGGGTCCGGATCGTGAAGTACGCCTTAAAAAAGGCTATATTATTAAGTGCACAGGATTTAAGAAATCTGAAAATGGCGAGGTCGTTGAAATTTATGCTGAATATGATCCAAGCACCAAGAGTGGCCAAGATACGAGCGGGAAAAAAGTAAAAGGGACCTTAGGATGGGTATCAGCACCAAACGCAGTTTCAGCTGAAATAAGAATGTATGATCGATTATTTCTTACTGAAAATTTGGACAAGATTGAAGATGATTTTAAAAATCATCTGAATCCAGATTCCTTGACCATAAATAATAAAGCGGTTTTAGAACCTTCTGTTCGTGATGCCCAAGTAGGGGATCAGTTTCAATTTGAAAGAATAGGATATTTTAGGGTAGACGAGGACAGTCATTCTGGGAGGCTCATTTTCAATAGAACTCTTGCCTTGAGAGATAGTTGGAATAAAAGAATAATTAAAAAATAGTAATTTTACTTTAACGGTTAGTAAATAGGGTGAGAATGAATTAATTTAATTTTATTGAAATAAATACCATGAAAATAAAAATAGTTATTGGATTGATGCTCATCTTGAAAAGCAGCTTGATTTTTAGTCAATCGTCTATTATCGGTTTTGGAGCTAAAAAAGTGGCCCAACAAAAGAATCTTGAAGCAGAATTTGATGGAATGCTT
>CAJWQD010000060.1 GCA_913045135.1 uncultured Flammeovirgaceae bacterium
GAAAAAAACATTTTATTCTTGAGAGTTAATCAGATATTTACCTTATCATTTAAATTTGTAAAAAAATTTTAAATTTTAATGTCTAATCACCAGTATAAAGTCTCTAATCCTAATTCAGGCCAGTTCCCCCAAAAAAATAACAATAGAATTTTAAAAATTGGAATAGGACTTTTTCTAATAATAATTGTAATTTTCATTTATTTTATCCAAAACGAAAAACAACAAAATTTATTAAAAGAAAAAACCTTGACAATTGCATTTTTACAATTAGACTCTATCTCTAATGAGCTAGATGAACGCATATTGACTATCTCTAAGCTAGGTGGCGATATAGATACTTTGGTTGAGATAAAGCGAAAACTTGAAGAGGAAAAAATATATTTTCTCAATAAAGACCGACGACAAAAAATAAGGCTAAATACCCTCCAAGATAAAGTGGAAGGTTATCGAGAGTTACTTCTGATCAAAGATGAAGAAATTAATCAATTAACCCATATAAACGAGCAGCTTACTAACGAAAATATTGAATTAAAAAATGAGACTAAAGTACTAAATAAGTCAATTAATGATATCAGGTCTGAAAAAAATAATCTCAATCAAAAGGTGAAATTACTCTCAAAGCTTAAAATTAAAGATTTTCAAATTGATGCAATTGATGCAAAAGGTAAAAAACGTTCTAGCAGTTTCAGAAAAAGACATATTAAGCAACTCCAAATTTCTTTTATATTATCAGAAAATGAAGTTGCACCCATTGAGGGTAAGAAGCTATGGATTCGAGTAGTTGCCCCGGATAACAATGTATATTACGATGTAAATATGGGTTCGGGTTCCTTTATCTTCTTGGGAAGAGAATTATTCTACACTGCTAAAAAAGAGATTCTTTATGATCGTTCTCAACAAAGAATAGTGGTTTATTACGAAAAAAGCATGCCCTACTTGATTGGACCACATAATGTTGAAGTTTATACAGATGACTACCTTATTGGATCGGGAAGTTTTATTGTTAAAAGCTAGTCAAAACGATTGATTTTTAATCAAGATTAGCTATTTTTGCATCCTAAATTACATTATGTGTATATGATATGAAAAAGAATTACGAAACAGTATTCATTTTAACTCCCGTTTTATCTGACATTCAGATGAAGGATGCTGTTCTTAGATTCATAAAGGTAATTACTGATAATAACGGTGAAGTCATCAATGAAGAGCATTGGGGATTGAAAAAACTAGCCTATCCGATCCAGCACAAAAATACTGGGTTTTATCATTTACTTGAATTTAAGGCAGAACCCTCATTGATTTCAAAATTAGAAATTGAACTCAGAAGAGATGAGAAAGTTATGCGTTTTTTAACTGTCTCTTTAGATAATCATGCGCTTATTTACAACGAAAGAAGACGAAAAGGTGCATTCAATAATAAAGAAAATAAAGAGGAAACTGCAAAAATATGACATTACAAAACGAACCAATAAATAATGATCAAGTACTGAAGAAGTATTGTAGATTTAAAAAAAGCGGAATCAAGTATATTGACTACAAAGATGGAAATTTCTTACTGAAGTTTGTCAATGATCAAGGAAAACTATTACCTCGTAGACTTACAGGAACTAGTTTGAAATTTCAACGGAAAGTAGCACAAGCGGTTAAAAGAGCAAGACATATTGCTGTTTTACCATATGTAGCTGATTCTCTTAAATAAAATAGTTATGGATATCATATTAAAAGAAGACGTTAAAGGGTTAGGTTATAAAAATGATACTGTCAATGTAAAGGCAGGATACGGAAGGAATTATCTTATCCCTAAAGGAGCAGCTATGTTGGCCAGTAAATCAAACAGGAAAATGATTGACGAAAATATTCGCCAAGCCGCACATAAAGCTGAAAAATTACTTAAAGACGCCCAATCGATTGCTGAAAAAATGGGTGAGATGATTTTGGAAATTAAAACAAAAGCTGGTGACAGTGGTAAAATTTTTGGAGCAATTACCGCAATTCAAGCTGCTGAAGCATTGTCAGCCAAAGGATTTGATATTGATAGAAAAAAAATAACAGTATCTAAAGATATCAAACAAATTGGAGACCACTCAGCTGTAATTGATCTTCATAAAAATGTTCATCACAAAATCATCCTAAGGGTAATTACTGAATAAATAAAAACTAATTTTATAGATTTATGTAACCTGAAATAATATTTCAGGTTTTTTTTTGTTCTCTAAGTAAATTCATTATGAAATTTAAACTTGAATTCAATATTGCTAAATCGGACACTTACATCGAGTATGGTCAGACAATTACCTCTTTAGGTTCATGTTTTTCATATAATATGATTCAAAAAATTTTAAAGTATAAGTTTCATGTAATTGATCATAAATTAGGTTCACTCTACAACCCGCACTCCATATTTAACTGTATCAAAAAATCAGTTCAAAAAATATATTATAAATCGGTTTTAATTGATGGAATGTATATGAGTTTTGATTTGCATTCTGATATACGAGCTACCAGCAAGGCTGAGTTTAATTTGTTATGTGAGAGCAAAATGAATATTTTACATCAAGGATTGAAAGAAAGCGAATGGCTTATGATCACCCTAGGAACCGCATGGTCTCATAAATATCTTAACTCCAATACACTAGTGGCCAACTGCCATAAACTCCCTCAAAAATTATTTAAAAAAGAATTACTATCGGTCGAATTTATCCTTCAGGAATTTAAAGAGTTATATACATTGCTTAAACAATTTAATCCCAAATTGAAAATACTATTTACCATAAGTCCAGTTAGACATATTCAAGAAGGACTTCCTGAAAATACGATCTCAAAATCTATATTACACTTGGCCGTACACAAAATAATTAAAAAATTTAGTCAATGCTATTATTTCCCAGCTTATGAAATTATGATAGATGAACTTCGAGATTATAGATTTTACAAAACCGATCTTATCCATCCCAATGAATTAGCCATTGACTATATTTGGACTCAGTTTACAGATACATTTTTTAATGGGACCACTTTAAAGATTTATAAGGAATTGAAAGAATTGTTAAAATCTATTGAACATAAGCCTTTCAACCCCAATAGTGATCAACATCAAAAATTCATTAAAGAATTGTTGAATAAAACAAAAGCTTTCTCAGATACTATCGACCTAACCAAAGAAATTGGGCAGCTATTGAAATTATTGAAATGAAAGCAATTATAATTATTATTTCTTTTGGGCTCATATTTGGATGTGAGTCAACAAGTAAAACTACCAAAAATAAAATGAAAAACGCTGCTAAATCAAATCGTCTTATCAATGCTTCATCTCCTTATCTTTTGCAGCACGCGAGCAACCCTGTAAATTGGTATCCTTGGGGAAAAGAAGCTCTTTTAAAAGCTAAAAGTGAAGATAAGCCCATATTGGTAAGTATAGGATATTCTTCATGCCATTGGTGCCATGTAATGGCTCATGAATCATTTGAAAATGATAGCATAGCAGCCATTATGAATGAAAACTTCATAAATATAAAAATTGATCGTGAAGAACGACCCGATATCGATCAAATATACATGGAAGCTTTACAGGCTATGGGCATCAATGGCGGATGGCCCCTAAATGTCTTCCTAACACCCGATCAGAAGCCCTTTTATGGTGGTACGTATTTTCCTAGTCAAAGTTGGCGCGAATTACTACTTAACGTAAAGACTGTCTTTGATCAAAACAGGGCTAAATTAGAAGAATCAGCTGAGGTTTATACAAAAGCCATCAGCGCCAATGTTTCGGAAAAATATCAATTATCGGCCACGGAGATTACCCAGGAAAAAATAAATTCTGGTTATCAAAAACTTGCCCAATCATTTGATTTGAAATGGGGTGGATTAAAAAAAGCGCCTAAGTTTATCATGCCCTCCCAATGGTCTTTTCTCGTAGATCTCTCTTATCTGAATCCCAACTTAAATATTCAATCCCACCTGGAGTTTACTTTGAATAAAATAATAGATGGTGGCATTTATGATCAAATTGGAGGTGGATTTTCTCGTTATTCTGTCGATGAATTTTGGCATGTTCCTCACTTTGAGAAAATGCTTTATGACAATGGGCAATTATTATCGTTGTATGCAAAGGCCTATAAAATGAGGAGTAATCAACGTTATGCCTCTGTTATTGATGAAACCATCCAGTGGCTGATTCGAGAGATGCTAGATGACTCCGGTGGCTTTTATGCTGCCCTCGATGCTGACAGTGAAGGGGAAGAAGGTAAATTCTATGTTTGGACCTATGATGAAATAAGGGAGGTGGCCGGGGACCGCACTGCACTTATTGCTGCTTATTATGATATTCAAGAAAAAGGCAATTGGGAGTCTACCAACATCCTTCGAATTTTAAGCAGTGAGGATGATATTGCCACAGAATTTGGATTGGATCTTGCGACACTTCAATCTACCATTAATCAATTTAAGCAGCAGGCACTCCTCAAGAGATCCGAAAGAGTCCGACCAGGAATAGACAATAAAATCATTTCAGGTTGGAATGGGTTAACCTTAACAGGAATCTTAGAAGCTTACCAAGCTTTAGGCAAAACCGCTTATCTCAAACTTGCCGAAAAAAATTATGACTTCATCCTTAAAAATTTATTAAAAGATGGTACCTTGATTCATGTCGCCGATCTATCAACTCAAGGATTTGCGGAAGATTATGCTGCCATAATTCAAGCATTGATCAAATATTATGAAACGACTTTTGATGATGAAGCACTACGCGTGGCCAATGACTTAACCCTGCAAATGAACGAGCAGTACTATGACTCCCAAGAGAAATTATTTTACTTTACCAGTATCCATGCTGAAAATCTCATTGCAAGAAAAAATGACCTTTTTGATAACGTTATTCCTTCTTCAAATTCTATGATGGCAGAGAATTTATTAAAATTAGGTTTACATCTAGATAATGAACCGTATAAAAAACAAGCTGTAGATATGGTCAATCAGGTGAGTGAAATGATGGCCCAAGAAATAAGTTATCTTTCACACTGGGCCTCTGTAGCCACTTTGTTGGTAAAGCCCATTCCTGAAATCGTCATCTTTGGAGACAATTATCAAGAAGTAACCACAGCGCTTAATGCCCTTCATATTCCCCGTAAAATAGTGGCTGCTTCAGCGGCAAAAACTGATTTACCCCTGCTGCAATATAAAACTCAAATCAAAGGTAAAACGGCCATTTATGTATGTTACAATAAAACTTGTAAATTACCTGTGACCGAACTTAGCCAAGCTTTAACTCAAATTTCATCCGAGTAGCCCGTCCATTTGCGCTATATTGAAGTCATACTGCCCATCCCCATCCCAGGCGTATTTACCTATGGGGTTCCAAAACATATAAAACAAGAAATATTGAAAGGGTGTCGAGTCATCGTTCCCTTTGGAAAAAGGAAGTATTACACGGGTTTGGTCTATGCTACTTTAGACCGAGTTTCATCAAAATATGCAGTAAAAAAGATTTTTGAAGTTTTAGATATCGAACCCATTGTCACCACAGCGCAGTTAAAATTAATAGATTGGATTTCAAATTATTATATGTGTCATGTAGGCGATGCCTACAATGCGGCCTTGCCTGCCGGTTTAAAATTAACGAGCGAATCCTATTTAGGTATTTTACCCGAAATCGATATAAATTATGAAAAATTAAATTATTCTGAAAAAATAGTCATCTCTCATTTGAAGAGAAACAATATCTCTGCTGAAGGTGTGAAAAAAATCACAGGACTCAAATATCCTTTTCAATTGATAAAAAATCTTATTGATGCGGGGATCATCTATACGTTCGAAAAAATAAAGGATAAATATAGTCCGAAAATGGAAAATCGGATTAAACTCTACTCACATTACACCACCGAAAAATCCCTCAATAAACTCACAAAAACCTTAGATAAGTATCCCAAACAAGCCCACGTTTTGATGGCCTACCTAAAAAAGGTCCCCGTTTTAGAAAACACTGAGTTAAATGATTTTGGGATCAGTAAAAAATCTCTCCAATCAGCAGGGATAAGTTCTTCATCCCTAAATACATTGGTGAAAAATAAAATATTTGAAACTTGGGAGCATCAAATTGATCGATTTTCATTTGATCATGAACCAATCGCAGCACTTCCTGATTTGACAAAACATCAGCATCAAGCACTACTTGAAATTCAGAAAAGTTTTGAGAAAAATCCAACAACCCTATTACGAGGTATTACAGGAAGTGGAAAGACAGAAATTTACATTACTCTAGTACATCAAATCATAGAAAATGGAGGACAAACACTCATTCTTCTCCCTGAAATCGCGCTGACGACTCAAATAATTCATAGGTTTCGGAGCTATTTTGGCAATCGATTTGGCGTCTATCATTCTCGATTTTCTGATAATGAACGAACTGAAATTTATCAGAACTGTTTAAATCATAAGTACGACTTTGTCATTGGCGTGCGGAGTGCAGTCTTTCTCCCTTTTAAACGCCTAGAACTTATCATCGTCGATGAGGAGCATGAGTACTCTTATAAGCAATATGACCCTGCGCCTAGGTATCACGCAAGAGACAGTGCTTTATATTTGGCTCAAATTCACTATTCTAAGGTCTTATTGGGCTCCGCAACACCCTCTTTAGAAAGTTATCAAAATGCTATCAAAGGTAAATTTGGATATGTAAAACTCAATCATAGGTTCAAGGATCAACCCTTACCTGAAATTAAGTTTACTAATTTCTCTATCGCCCGAAAACAAAAGAAGATAAAAGGTCATTTTTCCTTCGAGTTGATTGATCAAATAAAATCTAGTATCACTAAAAATAAGCAAGTAATCCTCTTTCAAAATAGACGGGGATACGCCCCATATGTAGAATGCAATGACTGCAATCATATTCCTAACTGCCCCAACTGCGCCGTAAGTCTAACCTATCATATTTATCGGAATCAAATCATTTGTCATTATTGTGGGTATAAAATATTTTTTGATGCGATATGTGAAAAATGTAAATCGAATGAAATTAAGACCGTAGGTATAGGAACTGAACAAATCGAAGAAGAACTCGCTATCCTCATTCCTGATATAAAAATCAAGCGTATGGATCTTGACACTACACGAAGTAAATATGCTTATCAGCAAATCATTGATGCATTTGAAAGCAGAGAAATAGATGTACTGATAGGTACTCAAATGGTAACCAAAGGACTAGATTTTGAACACGTAAACTTAGTTGGTATTTTTGATGCCGATCGAATCATTCATTTTCCTGACTTTAGATCTCATGAAAGAGCGTTCCAATTAATTACCCAAGTAAGTGGTCGTTCAGGTAGAAAACATGAGAGAGGTCAAGTGATTGTGCAAACGAACCAACCCGATCATCCATTATTATTACAGATAAAAGAAGGGCATTTAGATTTGTTTTATACACAAGAACTTGCTGAGCGTCAAAAATTCAAATATCCTCCATTCTATCGATTGATTAAAATCATAATTAAAGGAAAAGATAAAAATTTAACACATCATGCAGCAAATGCTTTGAATGTGTTACTTAAAAAAAAACTTACAGAAAAACGTATTTTGGGTCCTATTGAACCAGTCATCAACAAAATAAGAAATTACTACTTATTTGAAATACTTATCAAAATTGAAAAAAAAACAACCCATCTTAAATCGATCAAAGAATTCATTCAAGGATCTCGTCGTACGTTATTAGCTTTACGCTCATATAAATCTATAATCATCCATTTTGATGTAGACCCATCATGATAAAGACCGCTCATATTGTCGTCCTATTGATGACCCTACTCATCCTGTCACATTGTGAAGAATGCAACGACTGTGATGGTTTTATCTCTGAACCTACCGCATCTTTTACCTTTATTGATGAGGACAGCTTAT
>CAJWQD010000061.1 GCA_913045135.1 uncultured Flammeovirgaceae bacterium
CAACCATGACCCCCCAATAATCCGTACCATCAGGCGACTGAGCATTCCCATCCCATGAATCATGGATATAGAGCAAGGCTTGGATTTGAACATAATCATGCCCCCCCAAACCATCAAGAATTAATTTGAACCCCCCATTGTTGTAAGTCCCCAATATGTTCTGACCCAAATAAGAGGTGACATTTCCACCCTCTATCTTTGTCAAATCTACGGTCTCAAAATTGTTATCATAAATTAGGGTCTCCCGATCTATTTCAGAAATACATGACCAAAGTAGCAATAATATGCTTAAAGTGATAAAAAATATTTTTTTTTTGCACAATGTATTTCTTAATGACTGATTTTTTTTTTCAAGTAATAATATAAGCTTTTAGATTGCCATTCCACCATAAAAATGCAAATCATTTTTCACTAAACAATAAAAAACATAAATAATCATTAATATTAAGCAATAAAAAAATGGCTTATGCATCAGGTATTGTTCTTGATTTTGTATTTAAGATTATATTAATGTTCATAGTTAATAGTGGATAATTCATTTGTTACCTTTATTTTTGAGACTTAAAATAACTCTAATGCGAAAAAGATTTTACTTATTTTTTCCCATTCTATTCATATTGGTTGATCTCTTGGTGATTTCCATCACTTTCTTAATGACCCAAAGTATAATCGGCATTGAGTCCCTTTACGAAAATTATACTCCAGAAGAGTTTATTTTTATTATGTTATCATGGTCAATTCTGTCTTTACTAGGTAAAGATTTCAAAATTGGTAGACCTTCAGGATATGAAAAATCAGTCACCAAGAGCTTTAAAACTATTGCTGTTTTCTTGGCAATTTTTTCATTTTTCATTATTTTTAGTAACCAAGAAATTGTCTCAAGAAGCTTCTTTTTATATTTTTCAGGGCTATTATTCTTACTTATTCCAATTGAACGGGTAATCATTCACCTGATTATTAATAAATACCGTAAAGGGGGTGGAAATTGTCGAAATTCAATTATAATCGGCTATGATCAGTTAGGCTTTTCATTATTTGATGCCATAAACAAAAATAAAAATTTAGGTATCCACTGTAGCGGTTTTTACGGAAACGCTACCCAAATAGAGTCAAAATATCCTTTAAATGGAAGCGTTAAAACTTTTCTTGACTCTAACTTAGAAAATATAGACTTTATCTATGTCAGCGAAAATATTGTAAAAGAGGAATTAAATCAAATAATTGAATTGGCCGATGCCTCTTTTATAAAAGTGAAATTACTACCCCATTTTAAAACTGATTTTTTAAAATCATATACACTTAAGTTAATTGAAAACATCAATGTTATCGATGTAAACCACTTGCCCTTAGATCATGCTTTTAACAGATTTTTAAAACGCTCTTTTGACATACTTTTCTCATCTTTGATGTTATTTTTTGTACTTAGCTGGCTTTATCCTATCATTGCTATGGTCATCTTTTTAGAGTCTCGTGGACCAATTTTATTTAAGCAATTGAGAAACGGTAAGAATAATGAAGTTTTTCGCTGCTTAAAATTCCGTACTATGTACTTAAATGAAGAAGCAGATCATCAATGGGCGACCAAAAATGACCATAGAGTAACTGTGTTTGGCGCTTTTTTGAGAAAAACAAGTTTAGATGAACTCCCACAATTAATTAACGTCCTAATGGGAAATATGACTATTGTGGGCCCAAGGCCCTTACCGGTCAACCTTAACGAACAATATCGTAATCAAATTAAAAGTTATTCTCAAAGGCATTCTTTCAAGCCAGGAATTACAGGGTTGGCACAGGCGCTAGGACACCGTGGTGAAATAAAAGAATTGCGAGAAATTAAAAATAGAGTGACATTGGATCGATTTTACTTAAACAATTGGTCTGTTTTCTTAGATCTGAAGATTATATTTATCACCTTCTTCGAGCTCATTAGAGGACAAGAAACGGCTTACTAACGATTGTTTTGCAACGAAAGACTAGCTTCTTAGCTCCAATGATGCATCCATCATATTTATTCATTGGCAACCCAAACCCATTTCCATAACATGTTTGATCAGGTCAAAAAAGTACAAAAAGAATTAGACAAAGCCATTGTCACAACCACCACAGAATTAGAAACTTTTCGAATTAAATTTATAAGTAAAAAAAGTCTAATTACGGGACTTTTTAAATTATTTAAAACCGTCCCAAGTGACCAAAAAAAAGCTTTTGGAGAAGCCCTTAATGAACTGAAAAAAGAGGCAAACAGAAAATTTCAATTTTTAGCAGCCCATCTCGAGGCTTCTACAGCCTTTTCTTCAGAATCTCCTGATGTTTTACTTCCTTCTATCCCATTTCAAATAGGTGGGTTACACCCAATCAACATTGTGAAGAACAGAATGATTGAAATATTTGAAAGACAGGGATTTAACGTATCTGAAGGCCCTGAAATGGAAGATGACTGGCATAATTTTACAGCCCTCAATTTTCCTGAAAATCACCCAGCGAGAGAAATGCAGGACACCTATTTTTTAGAGAAATATCCTGATAAATTATTACGAACTCATACCTCTACAGTACAAATAAGATTAATGGAGCATGGTAAGCCTCCATTTAGATCCATCATGCCCGGACGAGTTTATCGAAACGAAGCCATTTCTGCAAGAGCGCATTGTTTCTTTCACCAAGTGGAAGGACTGTACATTGATCGCAATGTAGGCTTCAAAGACCTCAAGAATTCTATTTATCATTTTTCACGTGAATTCTTTGGAAAAGAAACAGAAATTAGGTTTAGACCATCCTATTTCCCCTTTACTGAACCCAGTGCCGAAGTAGACATCAGCTGTTTTATTTGTAAAAAAAAGGGCTGTAAAATTTGCAAAAATAGTGGTTGGGTTGAGATCGGTGGCTCAGGAATGGTCGATCCAAATGTATTGAAAAATTGTGGTATTGATTCAAAAGAATTCAGTGGGTTCGCCTTTGGTATGGGCATAGAGCGAATAGCGATGCTCAAATATGAGATTGATGATATTCGATTATTTTCGGAGAATGATGTCCGATTTTTGCGCCAATTTAATGGATTGTGATTAAAGTAGGTCTTGAATGATTTGAGTTTCTGAGATCCCTGCAGCCTCAGCCTTGAAATTTCGCACAATTCTATGTCTTAATACTGATACCGCAACCGCTTTTACATCTTCAATATCGGGAGCATACTTGCCTGTCATCAAGGCATTACATTTAGCACCCAAAATTAAAAACTGACTGGCTCGGGGACCTGCTCCCCACTCTAAATAATCATTAGCGTGTGTACTAGATCCTGTTTTCCCAGGCCTTGTCTTATGAACCAGCGAAACAGCATACTCAAAGACATTATCTACTACAGGTACACTTTTAACTAAATTTTGGAAAACCAGTATTTCTTCTTTTTGAATCACATTTTTGACGACTATCTGAGAGTTTGCCGTCGTGTTTTTTATAACTTCTACTTCAGTTTGATAGTCCGGATAATCCAATTTTATCATCAACATGAAGCGATCTAATTGTGCTTCCGGTAAAGGATACGTCCCTTCTTGTTCAATCGGATTTTGTGTAGCCAAAACAAAAAAGGGGAGATTCAATTTATGTTGATTACCCCCTATGGTAACTGCATATTCTTGCATACTCTCAAGCAGGGCAGATTGAGTTTTTGGTGGGGTCCTGTTGATTTCATCTGCCAATAATACATTAGAAAAAATGGGGCCTTTGATAAATTTGAAATTTCGATCACGATCTAAAATTTCTGCCCCAATAATATCAGAAGGCATCAAATCAGGGGTAAATTGTATCCGACTAAAATCTAAATTAAGTGCTTGAGCTAGCGTATTAATCAATAAAGTTTTGGCAAGCCCCGGAACGCCAACCAATAGAGAATGACCACCACAAAATATTGAAATCATCAGTAAACGAACTGCCTCTTCTTGACCTATAACCATTTTAGATACTTCCTCACTAAGTTTGTTACACTTCTCTAAAAAACGCTTTGCTGTTTCTATTTCATTTTTATCATTCATAACTGATTACTTCATAATTTTACAATAGTCATAGGCAGGATCAACATCAACGAACACTTCCCCTTTCGCTTTTTCAAACCACTTATCCAATAGTTTACCTTTTTTTGCATTGAGTGCGTATTCAGCCAATTTTTGATAGTCATCCATCAAATTAGCTTGATGAGGTGGTATTCTATCCTGATAAAAGATCAATCTAAAAGCCGTTGTTCCATCTTTCATTGAGAACTTCATTGGCTGTGTCAATGAACCTATGCTCATGGTATCGACGGTAAAAAATATATTCGGGTCTAGTTGTTCAACAGAAACTCTCAATGAGCCGTCGGGTCCGGTATAGAATCCCCCATTTGATGCAGTTTCTTTATCTACTGAGAATTCTTTTGCCGCCGCTCTGAAACTTATTATACTGTCTAGTATTAAATTTCGAATGCTATCCAACCTAGTCTCAGATAACTTGATGTCATAAGCTGAAGGCTTGGGAATAATCAATATATGCCTAGTTCTAAAAGTATTACCTCTTCTTTCTTGTAACTCAATCAAATGATATCCAAAATCTGATTTAATGGGCATTGAAAGCTCCCCAACCTCCATGGTCATGGCAGCCTCTTCAAACTCTGGTGCCAATTCTCCTCGTTTATAAAATGGCAACTGACCTCCACGGGAGCCAGACCCCGGATCCTCAGAATATCTTCTAGCCATATTTTCAAAAGTCTCTGTACCTCTCAATATACTTCCTCTGATTTCTAATAATTGACGTTCAACCTTACCTAGCTGCTTGGATCCTGGCTCAGGCTTCATAACCAATTGGCCTACCTGGACTTCGGTTGAGAAGTAGGGTAACGAATCTTTAGGTATTTGGTTAAAAAACTGCTTAACCTCACTAGGCGTTACCTTTACATCACTGGTAATAGTACGCTGCATAGCCTCTATGATTTTTTGTTCCTTGACTTGATCAAATAATTCTTCCTCGATTTGACCTAAACTCTTACCATAATATGCTTCTATTTCTTTTGGCGAACCAATCTGAGAGATCATATAAGACATTCGTTGATCTAGATTATTTTGCACTTCCTCATCTAAAACAATGACTGAATCGATTTCTGCTTTTGCCACCAATAATTTATTAATAACCAAATTTTCCAATACTTGGCATCTCAGTGTGCCGCTGTTTACTTCTCCTTGAGAAAGATATTCGAGATAGGTCCGCTCTAAATCTGATTTCAATACGATATAATCATCGACCTTAACTATAATTCTATCGACTAATAATTCTTTGAACTGGCCTATTACTGTATGAAGAGAAAGCCAAAAAATAAGATTACTAATTGCGATAAACTTCAAACTTCTTTGTCTTGAGTGCCTCTTCATAAATGGTCTCATATAGTTTTTTCTTGAGTGCAAGTTTACGTTTATTAATGATAATGTTTTCTATATCTTCTCTTACATATTCTAATGGTGCAATCTGGTCAGATATTTTATATTCTACAATTCTAAATAAATAAATATAACTCTCATCTCTGGTTTCACTATAAACAGTTTTTTCCAAAAATTGGGTTTTATTTTGTAAAGAAGCAAGTGGTGTGTTTACAATTAACTCATCCAGACTGATCCAAATAGAATCGTCAAGAAATGACAAATCGGCAAATTGATAACAATAGTTCTTAATGTCTTGGATATCTGTATTGGGAAAATTTCTTATGTTTCTTCGAATCTGAGTAATATCTGGCGCACTAACAGGAATCTTAGCAAAGATACATTGTACAATGTTTTGCTTCAATAAAAAATTCTCTGACCGATCACGATAGTAAAACTCTATTTCCTCTTGAGTAACCTGAGTATTTAAATGTGACCCTATATATATTTTTTCAAACTCATGCATGATCAATGCATAGCGATAATCTTCAACTTTACGATCAATATTTATTTCACTAATACTTAATTCTTCATTGGCTTTGATGATTAACAACTGTTTTTTGATCCAATCATCTATGTATTTATCAACAAGTCTACCGCTATCTAAATCCGAAAGACCCAAAGGCATATCCTTAACTAAGTCTTGTGCATACAAATAATTATCCTCGACTCGAGCAATAGGTTGGGACTTTGGTCTCTGGTTTTTATTCAGATAATCACATCTTAAAAAACAGTATAGAAGTAATAACAAATAAAAACTTGTATGATATGATATTTTCAAATTTAGAAATCTATAATTAAGTTATTGACTATCTAGTTGAATAATTAGGTGCCTCTCGTGTGACATAAACATCATGAGGATGACTTTCTACCGATCCAGCAGAAGTAATTTTGACAAATTTTGCGAGATGTAACTCATCAATTTTACTGGCTCCGCAATAACCCATTCCTGCTCTAAGCCCACCCACCATTTGATAAAGAACCTCGGAAACCATTCCTTTAAAAGGTACCCTTCCAACGATACCTTCAGGCACTAACTTTTTAACATCATCTTCAGCATCTTGAAAATAGCGATCTTTTGAACCATCTTCCATGGCCTCTACAGATCCCATACCTCGATAACTTTTAAACTTTCTCCCCTCATAAAGGATAACTTCTCCTGGTGCCTCTTCTGTCCCTGCAAGTAAAGACCCTATCATCACAGCATTTGCTCCTGCAGCTAAGGCTTTGACAACATCCCCTGAAAATCTAATCCCCCCATCTGCTATCACAGGAATACCTTTCTCTTTTAATGCATTAGTAGCTTCATAAACAGCAGATAATTGTGGTACACCCACTCCAGCAATAATTCTAGTCGTGCATATACTTCCTGGTCCAACACCCACCTTCACAGCATCGGCTCCTGCTCTAGCCAAGCTCAAAGCTCCCTCAGCAGTGGCAACATTTCCTACTATCAGCTCTAAATTAGGAAATTGTTGCTTTATCAATTGGGTCGCTTCGATAACCCCTTTGGAATGTCCATGTGCCGTATCAAGACTAACTAAATCTACACCCGCCTCTACCAGGGCTGAAATCCTTTCAATTAAATCGGAGGTCACACCAACTGCTGCGCCAACTCTTAATCTTCCAAATTTATCTTTACAAGCATTGGGTCTATCTCTATTTTTCAAAATATCTTTATAAGTAATCAACCCCGTCAATCTATAACTTTCATCAACTATGGGAAGTTTTTCAATTTTATATTCTTGCAATATTTCCTCCGCTTCTTTTAACCCCACCTCAACCTTAGCTGTAATAAGTTTTTCACGAGTCATTATATCTATTATTGGCTTGGTCATTTCTTTCTGAAATCTCAAATCTCTATTAGTAATGATCCCTATTAAAACGCCTTCATCGTTAACCACAGGGATTCCTCCAATATTATTTTCAGACATAATTTTCTCAGCATCACCAGCCAAAGCCCTTTCATTGAGGGTAATTGGGTCCAGTATCATCCCACTTTGGGACCGCTTAACTTTCCTTACTTCAATTGCTTGCTGGGCAATATTCATGTTTTTATGAATCACTCCGATCCCGCCATCAAGAGCCATGGATATGGCCATACTAGACTCTGTAACCGTATCCATCGCAGCCGAAACAAAGGGAATGTTGACTTCAATATTCCTTGTTAAAAATGTTTTTATTTCGGTGTCTCTTGGTAGAATTTCAGAATAGCCTGGCAATAAAAGCACATCATCATAGGTAAGTGCTTCAAAAATTATTCTATCTTGATTATTTTTCATATGCAAATAAATAGGAATATTATTTGCGATGT
>CAJWQD010000062.1 GCA_913045135.1 uncultured Flammeovirgaceae bacterium
AGACTTCAACCAATTGATTATCTTCTTGTATGGCAATACGAGTTTCTTCCATACTCTCATTAATAAATATTTCTTTACGCATACTGTACCTATACCTTCTTACTATGCATTATGTAGCATTATACGAGAACCTAATTAAGGCTTCGCAGCGCACTATCAATGTGTGCGTGTTATGTAAAGAGGATTTAAAAAGGAAGGAAAATTTTGGCCCAGTTATTTGGGTGATAGAAAATGTGTCTTCTTCGTAAAAAAAAAATTAAAACTTTGTCATCCTTATAAATCCAACGAGTACAAAATTAACTTATTTCTTTGATTTTTTCAATGGATATAAAACCCTAATTTCATAGATATTAATTCATAGTTTTTTTGGGAAAAGTAGCTGAAAAATCTTCGTTTAATTATCTTTTTTGTTTTTAGTTCCGCAATAGTATTTGCGAAAATTGAAATAATTGCATTATGTCTTGATGTAAATGGACCAGTAATGCGAAAAGGAAGTGTAAGAAGCGGACTCATTAGAAGAGGAGATTATATTTATCATGGAGATAAGATTATTACTGGTCAAGTTGGATCTGCTTCTTTTATTATGATTTATGAGGATACTTCTATTAGAGTATATAATAATTCTGTTTTTCGATTGGTAAGTGAACGGTATAGCCTGCTTAATCATTCTGAGCTTGCATTATTTGAAGGTAAAGTTATTATCGAGGCCGATGATAACCTAGGTTATAGCTTCATATTGAATACTCCTTCCACTAAAGCTACGGTTTCTGGAACTAACTTTTTGGCTGAATATCAAGAAGATTTGCTTTTTAATGGTGTAGATTATTCTATTTTTACTGTTTTAGAAGGTATCATAGAACTTGAGAATTTAAATTCAAATCTTTCTATGTATCTTTTGAATGGTGAAACGGTAGTCTCTACTGATAGCGGGAGATTTCTACGCCTGGACACATTTAGAGAGCCTCAAGGAATCGTCAATTCACTCCTAGAGTTTCGATAATAATGAGTACAGGTCATATAATTGCAATTGGTGGTGGTGGATTTGGTAGAAATCCAAATCACAATAAAATTGAAAAATATATTTTAAATCAATCAGAAAAAGAAAACCCTAATATTCTTTTTTTACCTACTGCAAGTGCAGAGGATAAATCATATATAGTGAACTATTATTCTTGCTTTTCAAAATTAAATTGTGTCCCTTCGCATTTAACTTTTTTTCAACGTACTCCAAGGCTAGAAAGCCTTATTAATAAAGCAGATATAATATATGTTGGAGGTGGGAATACAAAAAGTATGTTGGCTGTATGGAGAGAATGGAAATTGGATGCATTATTAAAAAAAGCATACCATAATGGGAAAATTCTTTGTGGTGTCAGTGCTGGGGCAATTTGTTGGTTTGAGCAAGGCATTACAGATTCCTGGGCAAGTAATTTGAATACCTTAGAATGTTTAGGTTTTATAAAAGGAATGGCCTGTCCGCATTATCAAGAAGAAGCAGATAGGAAGCCAGATGTGCATAAATTCCTGCTAGATGGCAAGGCTATTCCTGGATATGCTATTGATGGGGGAGCGGCTGCACATTTTATTAGTGGCAAGTATTTCAAAGGCCTTCAGTTTTATCCAAATTCATATGTATATAAAGTATCTGAAAAGTCAGGCAGTGTTGAAGAGCTTCAGCTCAAAATGGAAAAATTATAAAATTACATTTAAAATTAATTAGGGATTGATATTAAAATAATATAATGACACAGTTTACAATTTATATTAATGGTGAAAGTAAAAAAGTTAAAGTAGATGAAGATACTCCTCTGCTATGGGTAATCAGGGACGAGTTAGAATTGACAGGAACCAAGTTTGGTTGTGGAAAAGGCCTTTGTGGGGCATGTACAATTCATATAAATGGTATTGAAACTAGATCTTGCCAAACTCCCATTGATTATTTAGAGGAGGGAGACGAAATAACAACTATTGAAGGGTTATCAAAAGATTCTTCTCATCCTGTTCAAAAAGCTTGGGTAAAACATGATGTCCCTCAATGTGGATATTGTCAACCTGGGCAGATCATGACAGCATCGGGATTTTTATCAAGAAATAATAATCCAACAGATGAAGATATTGATAATGCCATGAGAATGAATATTTGTAGATGTGGAACCTATCCTCGTCTAAAAAAAGCGATAAAGTCAGCTGCAAAAGAAATTCAGAATGGATAAGGATCATTTAATATCTAGAAGAAGTTTTATAAAAACAGCTTCTTTAATTGGTTCAGGATTTGCAATAGGCTTTAATTTTCTTCAGGCGAAAAGAGAATTGAATTCAGAATTTTCGCCAAATATGTATATCAATGTTTTGAGTGATGACACAGTCGTATTATCTGTTTCAAAAGCTGAAATGGGGCAAGGTATTTGGACCTCACTTCCTATGCTAATTGCTGAAGAAATGGAGGCAGATTGGGGTAAAGTAAAAGTACAGCAAATTTCTAAAGATAACTTTATTGGCACTGGCGGGAGCATGTCTATTAGCGGCTATGGATGGGAGAAAATGAGAGAGGCAGGTGCTGTAGCAAAACAAGTTCTTGTTGAGTCTGCAGCTCTGAAATGGAAAGTAAGTCCTGTAGAATGTGTAGCTAAAAATAATGTTATTTATCATGAGAAAACTCGTCAATCAACTTCTTTTGGATCATTAGTTGATAAAGCTTCTAAAGTCAAAATTCCTAAAAGTGTCAGACTAAAAAAACCTTCAGAATTTAATCTTCTTGGTAAGGATATGCTAAGAACAGACTCAAAAATTAAAGTTGATGGAACTGCACTTTTTTCTATGGATAAAAATCTATCTGGTATGCTTTATGCCATGGTAGAAAGACCTAAGTATTTTGGGGCAAAATATAAAAATTCAAATTTGGAGCAGATAAAAAATCAAAATGGAATAATCGATGTTTTTCTAATCCCTTCAGGAGTGGCAATTGTTGGTGAAAAATATTGGTCAGTGGTAAAGGCAAGAAAATTATTAAAAGTGAATTGGGAGAAAAAGTCAAATCCGGTATTTGCTGACAGTAAAATTTATAAAAACCATTTGGATAAACTTTCAAATGGAAAATCTTCAAAGGTACGTAAAGATGGATCTCCATCAAAAATTTTTAAAAAGGCAAAAGACATCATTAAAGCTCAATATTATTTACCATTTCAAACGCACGCTGCTATGGAACCATGTAATTGTGTAGTTAATGTTTCTGATCGCGCTTGTGAAATATGGACTGGGACTCAAAATCCTGATAATGCAATTACCCGAGCCTCCAAGGTTACTGGGATTCCTGAAAAAAACATTAAATTGAACTTAACCTTTTTGGGCGGCGGGTTTGGAAGAAAATCTTTTAATGATTGGATTGAGGATGGTGTAAGAATTTCAAAGCATCTAAAAAAACCGATTAAATTAATAAATTCTAGAGAGGATGACACTAAGTACGGGTTTGCTCGTCCTTCAAGCAAACATAATATGAGTGCTGTGGTAAATAGTAAATCAATTAAAGCTTGGAAGCATATTGTTGTTTCTCCAGACCCTTTGACAGGAAATGCTGCAAATCAATATGGTGCCAGTATTCCCATTCTGAAATGGGCAACAAGTATTGGTATTGTTAAAAACAAAATAAGAAATTACCTTGTTACAGATGGTGCAGCCCATATACCCTATGATTTTGAAAATGTTTCAGTAAAAGCATCCCCTTTTGAAACTGATATTCCATTGGGATTTTGGAGAGCAGTATTTCACTCTCAAAATGCATTTGCGAATGAGTGTTTTATAGATGAATTAGCGCATAAATCAGAGATTGACCCAATTCAACTAAGGCTTAGTCATTTAAAAAATAACGTAAGGCCAACGAAAGTAATTCAAAAAGTAGCAGACGAATCGAATTGGGGATTAGTATTGCCTAAGGACCACTTTCAAGGCTTTGCTTATCACAATAGCTTTGGTACCCACGTAGCACAGGTAGTAGAGTTATCAATTGTGGATAATCAAGTAAAGGTGCACAAAGTCTTTTGTAGTGTAGATTGTGGTCAGACAGTAAACCCAATGACAATCAGAGCTCAAATACAAGGATCAATTATTTTTGGTATGGGAGCAACTTTAAATAGTGAAATGACCGTTAAAAATGGGAGAGTTAATGAAAGTAATTTTGATGATTACCCAGTGGTCAGATTTGATGAGTCTCCTCAAATTAAAGTTTTTATTTTAAAAAACAATGAAAAACCTGGTGGAGTTGGAGAGCCAGGGCTACCACCAATTGCTCCTGCGATAGCTAATGCGGTCTTCGCCGCTTCGGGGAAGCGTATAAGAAAACTTCCAATTCTTTCTAAAGATCTTTCTTAATAATCAATATTAGGTTTAAAATATTTAGTTTTCATTTTTTAGTTGAATTTTCAACTAAATACAATATGAATTTTGATTTATAAGCGAAATTACGCTCAAAACGCTTTTTTTGGTTGCATTTGCAACTAAAAAATATATAGCTTCAAACTATGTCTAAAGATGCTTCTTTAAAATTTCATATGAATTTGGGTATGTTGATTAGATCAGCTCATAACTCGATGACGGAAAGGTTTGTTCAAAATGTATTTAATTCTGGCTTGGACATTTCTATGGATCAGTGGATGGTTTTGGGCCCTATATGGCAATTAGAATCTCCCTCCCAAAAAGATTTAGGTGAAATTTGTCTTAGAGACAAGCCAACTATTACAAGAATTATAGACTCTTTAGAAGATAAAAGTTTAGTTGTTCGAGTTTCTGATCAAATCGACCATAGAATTAAAAGAGTAGTCTTGACCAAAGCCGGTAAGCAGTTGTTTTATGATGTCCTTCCAATAATGGAAAAAACAAGGGAAGAAGTTCGTGGTGAAATATCAGAGCAAGAGATTGAAATTTTTAAAAACGTATTATCCAAAATTATAAAAAATCTCAATTCATAATCGTAATGCTACCTGTTCACATATTACTCTCATTTATTATTATTTTTGTTTTTGGATGCTACAATAATCCTCGCAATGCTATTGATAATTTAGGTATTAACATTCCAGAAGAATGGTCAATGCCTATTCACAAAAAATCTGATAATAATAAAGATTGGGTGAACGCATTTAACGACAAAGAATTAATTTCGTATCTTGAAGCAGTAAAGGTTAAAAGCCCAGACCTTCTTTCTATTTTGGAGAATGAAAAAATAGGACGTTACAATGCAAAAATAAGAGGAGCAAACATTCTACCCTCTGTAAATTTTGGCTTCAATCAATCTGAAAGCCGTCAAAATTTGTCAGCATTTGGATTTGCAGATTCCTTTTTAGGTAATCAAGGATCCGATTCCTCAAGTCAAAATAATTCCTCCAGTAGTAGTGTAATATCATTTAAAAACAAAACGTTTGGCCTCGGTCTTAATTATCAGTGGGAGCTGGATATTTGGGGACGATTGCTTAATGAAAGAATAGCGGCTAGAAAGGATTATGAAGCTGTAAAATATGATTTGTCTTATCTTGGTTTTTCTCTTGTAGTAAGGAGTGCAATACTTTTCTACCAGGGAGTTGAAGCATTAGAGCAGTCTACGTTGTCAAAAGAATCCTATGCTAGCTTAGTTGAGATTAGAGATCTAGTAAAGAACAGGTATGAAAAGGGATTGCGATCAAGTTTGGACTATAGACTTGCTGAGACTTCGGTTTCTACAGCTATACTTGAAATGGAAAATAGGAAAAATCAGCTAATTAGTATAAACCGCCAGCTTGAAACGTTAGTAGGGCAATACCCTACAGGTACCTTACTTAAACAAAAAAAATTGCCGACAAACCTGCCTAGTATACCAAAAAGTATTCCCGCTGCCATTATAGAAAGGCGTCCGGATATTCGAAGTTTAATATTAAAAGTGGAGTCCAACGTAAGCCGTGTATCGCAAGCAAAGAGAAATCTATTGCCAGGTATTAGCTTTACGGGGTCGCTTGGAACATCAACTCAAGATTTTGAACAACTATTAGACCAAGATTATGGTATATGGAATTTGGGTTTGAATGTAACTGCGCCTATTTTTAATGGAAAGCGTCTCAGGTCAGCTATAAAAGTTCAAGAGGCAGCTTTTGAAATATCAAGACAAGATTTAGTTAAGGGTTTACTTAAGGCTTTTTCAGAAGTAGAGCAGCTCATGTATTTTGACCAATCCTTAAAAGTCCAGATTAATGCTATGCGATCAGGAGTTGATCAGTCTAAAGATGCGTATAATTTATCTAAAGAAAGATATGACAAAGGCGTTACCACATTGGAATCAGTCTTAAGCAGTCAAAGACAATATAATGCGATTAAATCTCAATACTTGCAATTGCAACGTCAATCTATTGAAAATAGATTACTGTTAATTTTAGCTCTTGGTGGAGATTTTAGTTATATAAAGGAAGGGAGTTAGTAAGTGCGCAATATGAAAAAATATTTTGGACCAGTATTCTTAATTGCATCCGTAATCATTGCTATGATATTAATTAGAAATAAGCCAACTGCTGAAATAAAAGAAGTTGAAAAAAATATTCCTTTTGTTAAAACCATGATTTTAAAGTCTCAAAAAGTCAAAGCGAGAATTTCTTCCCAAGGTTTTATTAGGCCAAAATCAGAATTAAATATATTATCTGAATTGAATGCAAGAGTGGAATGGATCTCTTCAAAAATGGAGCCAGGATCCAGTTTTAATGAAGGAGATACGCTAATTAAACTGGACAAAAGAGATTACGAACTTGCTTTAATTACAGCGGAAGCAAACGTATTGAATGCAAACGTTAACTTGGAAAGAGAAAAAGCAGAGTCTGATATTGCTTCAAAAGAATGGAAAAGAGTTGGCGGAGGATCAGGAACTGACTTGGCTCTCCGTAAACCTCAACTTGCCCAAGCTAAGGCAACCCTAGAAGCTGCAAAAGCTGAGTTGGAAAGGACTAAGAGGAATTTAGATCGAGCAGTTTTTGTTGCACCTTTCAAAGGTAGAGTTAGGTCTAAAAATACAGATATGAATTCGATTGTATTTCCAGGTACTATGCTTGGGAGTATCTATGCAACTCAGTACTTTGAAGTACAATTACCCATTACTGATCAAGATGTAAAATTCACAGGATTAAATTTTAACGGTTTAGAAATTCCTGATAATAAACAGCTTGATGTTGCTTTCACAATCGGAGATAATATTCTAAACGGGAAAGTTATTAGGGCTGAGGCTGAGGTTGATCCTAGGACAAGAATGTTATCTGTTGTGGCAAGTATTTCAGAAAAAAACAATGATAATAAAAATTTGATTTTAGTAGGACAATATATTCAAGCAACTATTTTTGGAATGGAAATGAATAATATATTTTTACTTCCTAGAAATAATGTTCGTAATGAGTCAGTCTGGGTAGTGAATTCTCAAATGGAACTAATGAATAGGGCAGTTGATATTATTCGATTTGAAGGAGAATTTGCTTTAATTGGTGAAGGTATTGAAGAAGGAGATAGGTTGCTCAAATCAAGACTATCAAGTTTAATTAATGGTCAAAAAGTAACTTATACACTCAAGTAGATTTTATGGAAAAAATAATACGTTGGTTTGTAAGTAATAAGGTTGTTTCAAA
>CAJWQD010000063.1 GCA_913045135.1 uncultured Flammeovirgaceae bacterium
CTCGAAAGGGCAATGTATTTGAACCCAACTACTATCTTCAATCCCAAAAGAATTTTAGACGGAGCATTTTATTACCTATTTAAACATTCATTTCAAAGAACTTTATTACACACTGCGAATTTTTGAAAACATTTCTGGATCTCAAATCTGAATTTTTCGCTCGTAAATAGTTGTTTAATCCATTCGATTAAACCCGCTTTTTCTTATCTTCTCTGTACTTTACTTATTAAGCGACTGCAAAGATAAATAATTTATGTTCGTTGAAGCAAATTTAATACAACTAAAATATGAAAAGTTTTTATAACTCCCGTAACCTCGTTTTGTACCAGAATATGTCCCCTGTGATTATAATAATTAGATATAGAACAATGCTTTATAGATTCTTCATCTATCCCCATTTATATTCCAAAATAATGAGAATTACCATTGAGGTTTATCTTGGTTTTTTGTAGACAGGTACAGTACTGCATGGTTCGCCGTACATAATACTGGCCACATGCGGCAATATAGCCTGAGTAAGTTTTGCATAAGCATAGTCTCTTTGTTGAACGGATCCACATCCTTTTACTACTACTTTGGCACCCGCATAATCCGACAATTCAATTTTATTAATGGCATGCTCAATTAATACACGTTCTAAATCCGACTCATTTCCGATCGCAATAGATGGGGTAATTATTGACAGCTTAGACATGAGCAGCATGTAAGCCCAAGATGGGATGATCGCATCAGTTGTACAAGTAATCAGGACCACCGCTTCTTTGAACTGTGAAGTATCAATAGTCTTTAATGCTTCTCTAAAATCCTTCTCTTTTAACACCAAGCCTTGGAACAAATAGTCCTTAAGATCTATGACTCGAGTTTGAATATCTTTCAGATAATCTTGTAAATCGATGGTCAAAAGCCCTGATTTTTCAACTCTATTGATGATTGTCTCTCCCCTATTCATAAATTATTAAAAGGATTTTTGGAAGGCTTAGTGTGGAATTCTTTAAAGTAATTTGGCTCAAAATTTTGTAAGTTTTCAAAAGCCCTCTTTTTAAACTTTTGAAAGGCCAATGGACCCATACTTTGGGCTCGAGGATAAATATATGGTGCAAAATTTAGATGAGGATGATCAATAAATCCTTCGCATTTACTGACTCCATCTCCAATCAATAGTATCGGATGTTCAACATAATTAATAAATAAATCAGGAGATAAAATTACCGCTTGAGTATCTCTTAACTCTAAACATTCTTTATCAACCAATTTCATGTAAACTTCCATACGTCGTGCATCAATCATAGGTGCAATATAACTGATCCCCGCAACGATAGGTCGCATCTCTTCAATCATGATATCTAAAGAATTAATAGAAATCAGGGGAATTTCAAGTGCACTACAAAGCCCTTTTCCAGTAGCAGTACCTATACGCAGACCCGTGTAAGATCCGGGCCCATCTGAAACCGCAATAGCTTCTAATGCACTTCGATCAATATTTAAATTATCTAGTAATTGCCTTATTACCTCAGGCATTAAGGTAGTGTGGGACTTAGGAACATTATAGGACTGCTCGGCTATGCAAAGTCCTTCATTATGTACCGCCAGGGAACATACAGATGTCGAAGTTTCAAGACTTAAAATCAAATTAATTAGGTTTTATTATACCATTGTAAAATTCTATATCCTCTAGTATTTTAGTAGCCTTAAGAATATCTGGATCCGAATCAAAAGAAGCTTCAATAATCCCTTCTTGAAGATAATATCTGCTAACAATATCTTGTTCGAGAAATCGTTTTATTTCATCTTGATATAGGGCTAAATCATTCTTCTTTTCACTTTGAACAAGTGTATTGAGTTCCGTGATCCTTTGATAAACCTGCTCACTTCTAACCGCTGTTTTGGCTAAGTCTAATGCTTGATCCAATTTGATTTCAAGCGGTGTTTGATAATCGAAAGATTGGCTTTCTAACCAAACTAAAAACTGTTGAAATTCTGACTGACTTAATTGAAAATTTCTTGCACTATGCAATGTGTCATGCTCAAAATAATACTTAGTGGCATAGTTAAATATTAAATTTTTTTCTATCAATTGATAACATACCGTCGACAATTTGGGTGGATCGATCAAAATGTCAGGATCTATACCTCCCCCATCCAATACCGCTCTTCCATTTGAGGTCCTAAAAGTGGACTTCAATGAATCCGCTATTTTAACACTGCTCTCTTTGCTATAATCAATTGCTTGAATACAGCGACCGCTAGGAATATAATACTTGGCAGTAGTGACTTTTAATTGAGCGTTATAAGCCAGTGGTCGTGTTTGCTGAACAAGCCCCTTACCGTAGGTTTTTCTACCTACCAGTACTCCTCTGTCATAATCTTGAATAACACCTGCTACAATTTCAGCAGCAGATGCACTGCGTTGATCAGTTAATACAACCAATGGAATTTTAGCATCAGTAGATTGATTTTTTGTACTGTAGATCTTAGTCCATTCCTCCAATTTACCCTTAGTGCTCACTATTTCAGCCCCCTTAGGTATGAATATATTAGCAACATTTATTGCCTCAAGTAAAAGGCCTCCGGGATTACCTCTTAAATCTAAAATAAGCTTTTTCGCCCCTTGTTTTGCTAATTTTTTAAGAGCCTCACCTACTTCTTTTCCAGCATTGGTTGTAAAATCTGTTAATTTTATGTATCCTAGATTCCGATTAATTAATCCCGCATAAGACACATTTTTAATGACTATTTTTTCAGTTACCAAAGAAATCTCAAAGATCTCTGACCGATCCATTCTTTTAATTGCCAAAGTTATTTGAGAATTGATCTGGCTCTTCAAAAGATTGCTGATCTCATAGGCCTTCTTGCCATTCAGCTCTATATTATTTATTTTTAAAATTTGATCTCCTATCAAAAGTCCTGAACGTAAAGCGGGTGCGTTCTGGTAAGGCATTACCACCGTATTAACTCCCCCTTTCATTTCAACTATCGCTCCAATACCGCCGTATTCACCGGTAGTCATGGTCCGGTAATCTTCGATATCGTCTTCTGGAATATAATCTGTAAACGGATCCAAAGATGACAGCATAGCATCAATACCTATTTTCATCAACTCAGTAGGATTAATTTCTTCTACGTAATAGGCATTTACCTCCTTAAACAAAGTAGTAAAAACATCGAGACTCTTTACAATCTGAAAATAACGATCATTCTGCTCTACAGTTTTAAATGCAAGAAATAAAAAAAGAGTTATTGGAATTATTAGGTAAGGGTGTTTTCTCATGCCACGTTAAAATTAGACAATATCATTTGTTTAAACAGTCAAACGCTGAAATAGGTTTATAAGTTGTACTTCTAACTCATTAAAATTAGGTATGCTAGAACCAAGGTAGATAATTGCCATTAGATAACCCTGATCACTAATATTTATGGTTTCCTTATTCTTTCTGTATACCTCACGGATGATTCGTTTGATTTTATTCCTACTCACTGCTGTTCTGTGATTTTTTTTGGGAACACTAATAAGTACCTTCCTACCCTGATTTAACTGTTGTGAAAGTAGAATGATCCGGAATTTTTTTGAACTAAAAGAGGAACCTTTTTTGAAAAGCTCCTCTATTTTAACTTTGCTATTCAGTCTTTCTGCCTTGGAAAAACTGTGATCAGGTTTTGAATGGGCTGAAAGACTCATGCCCTCATTATTATTTAGATCGCTTTTCGTCAGAAACAGTTAATTTTTTCCTCCCCTTGACCCTTCTTCTCGCAAGGATATTTTTGCCGCTGGGTGTTTCCATTTTAGATCTAAACCCGTGCTTATTTTTTCTTTTCCTTACTGATGGCTGAAATGTCCTTTTCATAACATTTTATTATTTTATTCATGATTTTTTTCTAGCAAAACGGAAGGCAAAATTAGGTTAATACAAATCTATTTGCAAAGCTAAGTGTTAATTTTTATTATTAACTTTAGAAAGAAATTCTTGAATCTTAGATTTCTTAAGTCTGGGACCATATTGAGACACTACTTGAGATGCTGCCAAACTCGCTAAATTTCCGGCCACTTCAAAAGAGAGCCCATAATTAATTCCATATAAGAAAGTGCCTGCATAGATATCTCCTGCACCTGTTGAATCAACAGCTTTTGTCTTCACCGCGTCAATGTAATACGTATTTTTACCATCCCAGATCTCGGCCCCTTTGCTGCCAAGCGTTATAACATAAGACTTCGTGATCTTTTTTAAATTTTTAATCGCTTGGCTTAAATCATTGGTTTCTGTGTATATCTTAGCTTCCAGCTCATTACAAAAGAGCAAATCAACGCCATCCCCCACTACTTCATTCATTTGTTCTCCAAAATATTTGACCATACTTGGGTCTGAGAAAGTAAGCGCTATTTGAGCCCCTGCAGCTTTTGCCTGCTTTTTCGCTTCCTTCATCGCACCTAAACCTGAGGGACTTGATACCAAATATCCCTCCAAAAATAAATAATGAGAATTCTCTAATTGATCTAAATTCAATTCTGAGAGAGAAAGATTTGATGAAATTCCTAAAAACGTACTCATTGTTCTTTCAGTATCAGGCGTAATCATTACCAAACATTTTCCTGTCTCACCATCATCAAGCTTTTCATCCGATAGATTGGTATCTACCCCTTGTTTGACTAAATCATCCCTATAAAATATACCATCAATATCTGAAGCAACTTTACATGAGTAAAACCCCTTACCTCCGAACTGTGCGAGGGCTACAACAGAATTAGCGGCAGATCCTCCCGCTTGTTTTTTTCTAATTTTACTTTTCGCTGCGCGCAGCAAGTCCCTTTGACGATCTTGTTCGGCCAATGTCATCAAACCTTTTTCTAAACCATTTACTCCTAAAAACGTATTGTCCACTTCAATTTCATAGTCTACAATGGCATTTCCAATGGCGTAAACATCATATTTCTTAGCATTCATCCTCTTAATCTAATATCTGAAATGCAATATTAGGATAATCTGTAATAAATCCATTTACTCCCCATCTAATAAGTTGCCGCATATCTAAAGAATCATTTACTGTCCATGGTATAACTTTGATATTTTCATTCTGCAATTCACTAATAATTTCAGGATTCAATAGGCGGTATTCGCAACTATAGATATCAGGTTTAAATCCGAGGGAATCGATATTCCAATTCCAAGAAACTTTATTTTCAATAAGCAGTGCCAACGGAACATCCGGATAATGCTTCTTAAAATATTGTAGAATTCGAAAATCGAAGGACTGAATAGTAATCCTACTCCAACCTATTTGATCATTTATCATATGATAAACAGCATCGGAAAAAGTAGCTACTTCTGGATGATAAATACCCTCTAATGCCAATTCAGATTTCAACTCTATGTTGTAATTGATAAGTTGATCTTTGGCAATCGCCACCTGCTCAACAGTATCTAAAACCTCTGACAATAGAGGTTTTGAAACCTTAATTTTTTCTTGTGAACTAAAATCTTGATTAAATAATGAACCACAATCAAATTCCTTAATCTCTTGATACGTCATATGATACATATTAAGCCCTTTTTCAATGTCTTTGGGTATCTGACCCCCGTGGGGATACCGACAGATCGCTGATGAAATAAAAGTCTCGTGACTTACCACCAACTGGGAATCCTTTGACATTACTATATCCAATTCTAAAGTACTCACTCCAAATTCCAAAGCTTTGAGAAAACCCACAATAGAGTTCTCAGGAAATAAGCCCCGCATACCTCTATGGCCTTGTATATCTAGTGAATCCCTTTCATTCGATGTCTCAGACATACTTTGCTTTCTGCATTGAATGAACACCAACAATAGAAAAAATAGCAATAAGATTTTCATCAACGGAATAATTTTATACATGCAAAAATATAATCCAATGCGTCTACATTGACCCCCGTTCTATAAAATTCGATTCGAGGTAATAACCTTTGTTTTATAAATACTTTTCAGAAATATTTTTATCAAAGCAATGGTTCAATCACATTTTTCCATTTGATATTTCCAAATATGTAATCTCACGCTTTCCTATTAGCATTCCGAATTAAAAAGGCCGGGCATGGCCAAGTTATGATGATAATTGAAACTATTGCGATTTTTTAATTTTTAAATTTGGTGACTTTTTTGAATTCAGACTGATAAAATTTCATGCAATGAATAGGCTTTCTTAATTAGATTGTGCACTGATAAATGGTCACAAAATACTGATCAATCTTGAACTTCGAACGATCTATTTATACAGAGACTTGAAAATGGCATTCGGGTAGGGCCTGTGATGATTATTTGACTCTTCTTATATGGCATGCTCATGAGCTAGTTTTTCTATCCTATTTTGCTTTTTATGGGAATGTCAAACTGAATAATTATTTGACCCTGAGGATTGAAGATAATATTTTCTTGAAGTTTGATGCCCACAATAAATAATAACACTCTCCTCGTAATCACACGATTTAAAAACCTCTGACATCTCATAAATGGTAAGTTTGCTTTCTAAACTTCAACTGAAGCTCTTAATTACCATAAGTTTTAACCAATCAAGTTTTGTTTGCAAAAGCATAAAATAGCCTGTAAACCGTTCTCCAATTCTTCAAAATTAATTCTTATGAAACCCTTTCTAATTCCTCAACATCTCCATTGAGTCTTATGCAATAGTTGTATTTTAAGTAATAATCATTTAAACCCCATTGAAACAAATCTTAATTAGACTTGAGAACACCCTTTGTCCCGCCAACTCCCAAATGATGTTTACTTAAGATTACCCATTTTGAATAATTATTGATATATGCATCTTAAACTCACTCTAATATTCAGTCAGGATAAGTATTTATATGAATATTTGAAGTAGCCATGGCTATTTCAAATAAGCTACACCACATACACCTCCGCTATCTCCAAATAAAGGTTTGTGAAAAATAATGTTTAACTAATCGATGAATAGCTGCTCATTTGACTCTTTTAGTCCCTGTTTACTTAGCAAATCAATATTACCTAAGCCAACACCAATGATTATAATGTTTGAGTCTAAAATCTTTATTACTCCAACCATTGACCTTCCAAACCGTATTGTAATTCTATTAATAACACCAGTACCATTTGGTAAAGTGCTCGATAAATATCCTTCCTATTAAAAATAAAATAAATTACTTTTAATTTTATAACAATTAAAGGTAGTTCACTTGAGTAAAGGCGATTCACTTGAGGGACTGAGGATTTGTTTACGTCACCTTTTAAATATTGATTTATATATGGTAGGATTAGAAACTTTAGATTGGCTCGTCATTAGCCTTTATTTTGTTGTGTTAATAGGTGTTGCAATTTGGGGAATACTCCAAAAGCAAAATAATACTGA
>CAJWQD010000064.1 GCA_913045135.1 uncultured Flammeovirgaceae bacterium
CGTCTCGTTCCAGGAGATAGCCAATAGGCAACATCTGTCCAAGAGCCGCCTTTGAATACTCTCATTCTTTTCATGGGAGGATTATCGATGTTATATTGTGATCTGGGTACACCCGCATTAATGGCTTCCTCTTCTGTTTCATAAGCCTTTTCGTTTCCAATGAAATTATAAGCTCCATCGTAACCATCCTCTTCATCCAAGAGCGCATCACGTCTTGCGGGATTTAGGTCAGCCATGTCTTGAAACGACAATGGACGATAGACGTCTTGAACCCATTCGTTAACATTACCAGCCATATTATATAATCCGTAATCATTTGGTGGATAATTGTAAACATAATCGGTAATCATAGATCCATCATTTAATTTTCCAGCAATACCTGCATAATCGCCTCTTCCTCTTTTGTAGTTTGCTAACATGTAGCCAAGAGATTTACCATAAGGATTTCTAAGAGCATGACCGTCCCATGGGTAAATCCTACTGTTAGTTTGTGTTTCATCTAACCACTGGGTACCGATAAGAGCTTGGGCGGCGTATTCCCATTCTGCCTCTGTTGGAAGACGATAATCAGGGAGTATAATTCCACTTTCAATTGGCACACGAGAGCCGTTGTTTAGAACATTAGCAGCTTCGCCATCGTCTTCTGCAAAAGCATCGTCTTCTGCAAAAGCATCGTCTTCTGCAAAAGCATCGTCTTCATTTTGTTCAAAATAACCGGCATCTGTGGCTAATTTGTAATTTACTACTTCCGTTCGCCAAGCACAATAATTAACAGCCTGTCGCCAGTTAACTCCTACCACTGGGAAGAATCGGAATCCAGGGTATCGATAATAATGTGAAACATAAGGATCATTGAAGGCTAAGTCCCGCGACCAAACAGTGGTGTCAGGTAATTGACCTCTCCAGTAAATTTCTTCGGAGTCAAGACGTATATAATGCTCATATTCAAGCCAATTGATATTAGTTATTTCAGTTTCATCCATGTAGAAGGATGCAACGGTCACAGAACGTTCAATATTGTCTCTTGACCAAATTACATCCTCTTCAACAGATCCTAACACGGTTCTACCCCCCTCTATGAAAACTAAATTGGGACCCACGGGCATGCCAGCATAGTCGCTGACCTGAAAGCTGCCTCCTTCTTCCTCGTCTACATTCCATTCTAAACCCGTAACGGTGCTTGCATTTCCAGGGTTAGAACTATTGGGATTGCCTCCTCCAAAAAGGCAAGAGGTTAAAATTGATACTATTGTTATGGCATAAGAAGAAGATTTTACCATAGAATAAATATTTTTCATAAGACTAGTTAACTATTCTTTAAAATTAATAACGCTAATGTAAGTAAAAATTATATTATTTTCCGAAATGGAAAATGAAAAAGAGTTTTCTTCTTCTGAAAAAGCAAAAAAACGAAGTAAATCTGGTTAAAAACCCTAATCTCTTTTGAAATAGGAAAAAAGATGGAAGGAATCATTAAGGGATTTAATTTGATTAAAAGAAAAAATTAATTTTTCATTTTGTTCTTTGATTTTGCATCTTTTAGGGTTGTTTTTGGCAAATTGAATGAGACTTTTAAAAGGAGAGGATAGAAAATAATTATCTTCTTTACCCTCCAAAATGTGTAATTTCATCTCACTGTTTTTGAGAACAATTTTATCTAATCCAAAATCACGTCCAAGCCAACGCAATCGTACAGACTTGATCAACTCATATACCGGTTCAGGCAGTTTACCAAATCGATCTTTTGTATTGTTTTCAAGGGTCAATAACTCTTCATCTGTTTGCACATTGTCTAGGTCATTGTATAATCTAAGCCTTTCAGAAGTATTATTGATATACTCTTGGGGAATAAGGATCTCTAAGTCGGTTTCTAGAACACAATCACCGACAAATGAATTTGGAACTTTTTCACGTGATAAATCGTGCTGAAATAATTCCTTGAATTCATTTTCTTTCAGCTCAAGAACGGCATCATCGAGGATTTTATGATACATCTCAAAGCCAAGATCATTTACAAATCCACTTTGCTCACTTCCTAAAAGATCCCCAGCTCCGCGGATATCTAAATCTCTCATTGCTACTTTGAAACCATCACCCAAATCAGAGAATTCGTTAAGCGCAATTAAGCGTTTTCTGGCATCAGAAGAGATTGTCGCGTTCGGTGGTGTTAATAAATAACAGTAGGCCTTGGTATTTGACCGACCTACTCTGCCTCGCATCTGATGAAGGTCAGAGAGGCCAAACATATGAGCTTTATTGATTATAATAGTATTGGCATTCGGAATGTCCAATCCAGATTCAATAATGTTGGTTGAGATCAAAACATCATATAAACCATTTATAAACTTAACCATAACTTGCTCTAACTTGGTACCCGTCATTTGGCCATGTGCAATGGCAATGCGAGCATCAGGAACAAGTTTATAGATAAGATTGGCTAAACTTTCAATGTCTCCAATTCGGTTGTGAACAAAGAAGACTTGACCTTTTCTTCGAAGTTCATGGTAAATGGCATCCCTAATTATTTCCTCACTGAATTCGCAGATCTCTGTGGTTACTGGAACTCTGTTTGGTGGTGGAGTGGCGATGATAGATAAATCTCTAGCTCCCATGAGAGAAAAATGAAGTGTTCTAGGAATGGGTGTCGCGGTTAAAGTTATGGCGTCAACATTCACTCGTAATTTTTTCAATTGTTCTTTAATTTTGACTCCAAATTTTTGCTCTTCATCAATAATCATAAGTCCAAGATCTTTGAAAATCATGTCTTTATTCACAATACGATGTGTACCAATGAGGATATCTATATGTCCATCTTTTAATTTTTTTTTGATGGCTGTAATTTCCTTAGTAGTTTTAAATCGATTTACGAAGTCAATTGTAATTGGAAAATCCTGAAGACGTTCGGAAAAGGTTTGATAATGTTGGAGGGCCAAAATTGTGGTAGGAACCAAAATAGCGACTTGTTTATTGGCGTTTACTGCTTTGAAGGCTGCTCGAATAGCTACTTCTGTTTTTCCGAAACCGACGTCTCCACAGATCAGACGATCCATAGGATGCAATCGCTCCATATCTGCTTTGATATCTGCTGTCGCGGAAAGTTGATCAGGAGTATCTTGATAGAAAAAGCTAGATTCTAATTCAGCTTGTAAAAAAGTGTCCTTTGGAAATGCAAAGCCAGGAGCCGTTTTCCTTTTTGCATACAGGGCGATCAATTCTTTAGCAATGTTTTTTACTTTACTTTTTACACGGGTTTTTTTCGTCTCCCAATCTTTAGAGCCCAGCTTACTAGTCGTAGGAGGCCCACCTTCTTTACCTGCATACTTAGAAATCTTATGTAAAGCATGGACACTTAGGTACAGTAAATCATCATCTCTATATACTAAACGAACGACCTCTTGTTGATTCCCGTTACGCAAGACTTTATCTAGACCGGCAAATCGAGCAATACCGTGGTCAATATGTACGACATAATCACCCGTTTGCAATGATTTTAGTTCTTTTAGAGTAAGGGCCTTTTTTTTGTTGAATTTGGGTTTTTCATTGGTACGATTTATTCGATCAAATATTTGATGATCGGTAAAACAGGCAATTTTTGAAGTGGGAGAAATAAATCCTGTATTGAGGTTGCCTGTTATTCCTGAATAGGACAAAGAGAGATCTATTTCCTCAAAAATGGTTGTTAATCGTTCAAGTTGTTTCTCGGAATTAGAAAAGATAAAAATCCTAAATCCTTCATGTTGTAATTCGCCAAGACAATTTGCCAAAAAGGCGAAGTTTTTATGAAATGATGGTTGTGGTTTATTTTTAAAATCGATTTTAAAGGCCGGAGATAAAAAAGAGCGTTTACCAAACTCAATGATTTTTCGTTTTTTCAAGTTGGAAGTAAAAGATTTAGAGGTTTCGTAAAGTAAAGAAGGGGATTGAACGACTTGAGTATTGTTACTTATTGAAAGAATAGCTTGGAATGAGTTAGCGGCTCTCTCAAATGCTTTGGTTATGATGTCTTGAGTTTCTCTTAAATCTTTGATCCAAACCAACGTGTCTTCTGACAAATATTCTAATAAAGAAATTCGCTCTTCTTTCAATAATTGGGTATGTGTATTGGGCATTATGGAAACCCATTGAAGCGATTTTTTAGATAATTGAGTTTCTGGGTCAAATGTACGAATACTTTCAATCTCATTCCCAAACAATTCGATACGAAGGGGAAATTCCGAACTGAAAGAGAACACGTCAATGATACCGCCCCGAACTGCGAATTGTCCAGGTTCATATACGAAATCTGTACTTTGAAAACCAAAAGTTGAGAATAGCTCTGATAAAAAAGCGATATCAACGAGCTCTCCAATATTAGCTTTAAAGATGTTTTTAAGTAATGCTCGCTTATTGACTACTTTTTCTACCAGGGCCTCTGGATAGGTTACGATGATTTTGGTTTCTTCATTTAGTATATTTGTTAAGGTTTCAGAACGCTGAAGAATATTGGCGTTATCTATGGATTCAGGTTGATAGGGTTTCTTGTAAGAAGTAGGGAAAAAAGAAGCAATTCTTGATTTTTTTAAATTGAACAAGTCATTTACAAGTAAACTGGCATCTTCTTTGTCGTGCATAATGACGAGTATCGGTTGATTAATTCTCTCTGAGGTAATCAACAGGGTTAGAGCATCCGAACTGCCTACCAATCCTTTAAGATTGATATTTGTTTGTGGCTCGTTAATCTTTGCCAAAAGAAGATTAAGCATGGGGTCATTTTCAAAAACTGAGATGACTTCTTTTACTTTCATTTCTGAATTTTAAAACTCGTTGACAAAGCTAAAACTTTCCCTTTTCAAAAAAATTTTACATAATTAAAAGGTGAAAAAAAGCATGAAGAAATTTTAAGTTGAAAGGGAAAAAGCAAATAGGGTTTGTACTAAGGTGGAAAAACAACGAGAATCTCATATTTTTGTGGTAAAAAACGTAATGGTTCATTCAAAAAAGGAAAAATTATTGACCCAAAGTGTAAATCCCTCAGTATTCGAGAAACAATTAAAGAATTTCCAAATTGGATTTCCAAATACAAAATTGATAAAACCGGCTAAGGTGTCAGAGGGAATTATTCGTTTAAATACGAAAAAAAAAAAGAAATTACTTTTGCTTTATGAGCAGCTTGGAAAGGAAAAGAAAAAAGTAAAATTTGTCCCAGCTTCAGGTGCAGCAACTCGTATGTTTAAGGGTCTCTCCAAATATCTTGACGTTTTTAAAGCAAAGCGAAGCAGAGAGAGTGAAATCACCCCCATTACTGAGGAAGCAGATCATTTTTTTAATCATTTGTCAGAATTTCCTTTTTATGAAATGCTGAAAGCAGCCCTTATTGAAAAGGAGATTTCTGAAGAAAGACCCGAATCCGTAATTAAGGAATTATTACAAAAAGAAGGGTTAAATTATGGGCAACTGCCCAAAGCACTGATAAAGTTTCATACTTATCCTGAACGAATACGTACACCAGTGGAAGAACATATCGTTGAGGGATGTTTGTATGGTGCGGATTATCAAAATCGCGTGCATATTCATTTTACCATTAATTCGGAATATAAAGATGCCTTTAATAAGCATTTAAATGAAGTGCGTGAGTTTTATGAAAAAGCGTATGGCAGAATCCTTAATATCTCGCTTAGTGAGCAAAAGAAATCAACAGATACGATAGCAGTAGATTTGAATAATAGACCCATTAGGAATGAAGATGGGTCTTTGCTTTTTCGACCATCTGGTCATGGAGCGTTGATCGAGAATCTTAATGAAATTGATGCTGATCTTATTTTTATTAAGAATATCGATAATATTTCCATAGAAAGAGCGAATTCAGCGACCATCAAACACAAAAAAATATTGGCAGGAAAGTTATTTGAGATTCAAGATAAGGTTTTTTCAATTATATCTGAATTAGAGGTAAAATGCTCTAATAAAAGGTTGAGAGAAATAAATCAATGGGTTCGAAATGAATTGGGTTTTGATTCGTTAGAGGATTTTGACAGAGTGAAATTATTGAACCATTTAAATCGTCCCATTAGGGTTTGTGGGATGGTAAAAAATCAAGGGGAACCAGGTGGAGGGCCTTTTTGGACGGATATAGACCAAGGGATGTCTTTACAAATAGTGGAAAGTCCTCAGGTAAATTTTAGAGCATCGGATCAAAAGCAGATTTTTGAAGAATCGACACATTTTAATCCTGTTGATATTGTTTGTGGTGTAAAAGATTATAAAAATGAAAAATTTGATTTGTTGAAATTTCGAGATTTAAGTGCAGGAATTATTACGCAAAAGTCTTTAGGAGGAAGAGACCTCAAAGCTCAGGAGTTGCCTGGATTATGGAACGGTGCAATGGCATACTGGCATACAGTTTTTGTAGAAGTTCCTTTGCAGACGTTTAATCCAGTTAAGACCATTAACGATTTATTGAAATCTGCTCATCAATATTCTCATGCGAAAATCAATTATTGAATTTTATGTTGAGGAGTAGTAGAGAGGGTGTAGGGAACAAAAATTGTAAAAGTCATTAGAAAAAAGATTTTAAAAAAAGTGTAGATAGATAAAAAAATGGGAAATAATAAGGGCGTATTTTTTATTAATTAAGATGATTAAAAAAATTAAAAATCAGAAATCAAAAGCAGGCTATATTCTATTAACTTCACATTTAGAGATAGAAATATAGAATGGAAGTTATTTATGTGCTTATAGGGGATAAATGGCGGCAATTCACTTCTTTATTATTAGCAGGGGGAGTTTCAGCCATATTGTATGCATTTGGCATTAAGGTGGTTCATGATACTCTTACTTCAGAGAACAATGTGGAAAACATCCTTTCTGTGGTGGTATTGATTACTGTGTCAGTGGGTCTTTCAATTTTTTCCGGTCAGCAAATGAACCGTCTTTTTGAACAGCAAATTCATTTTTTAAGGGTTGAGTTGAGCCGAAAAGTAATGAAGACGTCATTTGAAACGATAGAAAGGAAAGCGACAAAAATAGCTCCCATATTAACTGCCGATGTCAATACTTTGACCAATTTTGTCAAGCTACTTCCGGAAGCCATTATTTCAAGTTTAAAAATCTCTGGAATTCTCGTGTATATGTTGTGGCTTTCATGGCAGATATCTTTATTTATAATG
>CAJWQD010000065.1 GCA_913045135.1 uncultured Flammeovirgaceae bacterium
ACAGTAAGTCTCTTAAATTCGAATTGGTTACATCCATATAAATGCTTGTAGTCTCTTTCTTTGCAGTGTCTATTCTTGTAGGTGAGTTTATTGTTTGAAGACTATCAGCGTCATTATTCCAATCCAAAACTTCCGATTCCTTCAGTGCCCCGTTTTCATCGTATTTAACAGCTTGAAAATTTTTGAACCAAATAGATGAGGGAATTTGTAATGTATTTGTGAAGTTGAAAGATAATTTTGGACTTTCTACGTCGAAAGATCCTCCATCAAATTCTTCAAAAAAATCTATAGCAAAAGATATTGATGGAACCTCCAATGTTTGTATTAATTCAACATCGAAATCTAATTCAGGTTGTTCTCCAAGTTCTTCATCGATGTCAACTGTGTCCCCCTCATTAAATCGAAAGACAATTATGCCATCCGGATTAGTGTAGTGCTCTAAATCATCCCCAGCGTCCTCAAGAAGTGAATCTACTGTATATTCTATATTTCCAATCGAAAACGCAAAAATACCTTCGTAATCTGGCACAATAATCTTGTCTGCAGCATCTAGTTCTTCTTCTAATTTGTCGGTGTCACAACTGATGGCGAGCAGAAGCTGCAATATACTTAGGATTATGAAGTAATTTTTTTTCATATTTCGTTGTTACTAAACATTCGAATTATTATAACTCTCTCAAAAATAATCAAAATTAGATGTAAAATCCCATTTTTTTTAATTTATAAAAATTGATTGATTTAGAATTTAAGAAAAAATTAAGAAATATGACATTTTTTTAAAAATTATTTTTTTTAATCTATTTAACTGCACTCACTCTAAATTCGACTCTTCTATTCAAAGCTCGAGATTCTTCTGATGTATTTGGTATAACTGGCTGACTTTCTCCATAGCCTTTAGAGGTTAGCATTTTTGCAGGCACCTTTTGTGAAATCAGATGATCCATTACTGATTTTGCCCGAGCTTCTGATAGTTTCAAGTTACTTCCATCGGATCCAACATCGTCAGTGTGCGCAGAAATTTCTAGAATTATATTTCTATTTTGAGCCAGCACATTGATAACATTTTTGAGTTCATTTTTATCATTTTCAGTTAATTCAGCCGATGCCGTTTCAAATAATATAGAATTTATTGTGATTTTAGCACCTACTTCAATTGGGGTAAGCACAGCATCTTCATTGATGATTTTCCCATAATTTATACCAGTCAAATCAATTGCACCTTGGTAATAAAAATGGCGACTAGCCAAGGCTTTGTACATGTATTTTCTATCAAATTCGAGTTCCATATTGTACAGTCCATCATCTAATTTTCCTTGGTAGACTACCTTTCTTATTTTACCGTCAAATAACTGCAATAAGCTTCCTTTTATCAAGGAATCTAAGTTATTGACCACCCTTAAATTGAGTTGTGGCTTGGTTGCAACAAGTTTAAAATTTTTATGTAAATGTGCGGTACGTGTCTCTGCAGGAATTTTCATGGTTTGTTTAATAGTTTTATAACCTTCTTTCTCTACTCTTATATTATAGCTATTACCGGCTTCAACAACAAACACATTTGTAGTATCTTGGAGCTTCAGATCATCTACGAAAATGGAAGCGGTTGTGGTATCACCTTCGACAAGTGTATAGATATGTTGGTGAATCCTGAAGGGTTCAATACAAATATCTTTGTTTATAAGTCCATATTCCCTCGTTTCTTTTAGGTCATAGACTACTCCGTAAGGTACATAGCCTCTCGGGGCAATTTTTATTTCATAACTTGCTCCTGTTTTAAGAACGACTGTAAAATTGCCATCAAATGCATTGCTTTTTAAACCACTGGTTCCCATTGACTTACCATTTTCAAAAATGGCGATCCGCGCTTCAATAGGTTTGTCTGTACTGCAGTCTTTAAGAATACCCTGGATATTGACTACTTTTCTGGGTTGCAATGCAAGTGGAATAGGTATACTGTATATGTCGTGACCGTTTCCGAAGTCTCGATTAAAGTACATGATGTCTCCTGAAGAGGGAATGGTGCCATATTTATCATCTGAAGGCGTATTGATGAAATCATAAGCTACTGGATTACTCCATTTCCCACCGCCTAAATTTCTAGATTGATAAATTTCGTAGTTATCAGAAGGCTCCCGGATTGCGGCAAAAATTAAAGTTTCGTTATCAGACATTATGCGAGGGCAATTCTCGCATCCTTGTGAAACAGGGTAAGGTAAGGGTTGAGCCATCTTCCATTGACCGCGATTGTCTTTTTCGGATGAGAACAATTGATAACAAAATTTACCTGGGTAGAGAGACTTCACAGTACGCATAAAATAAATGGTTGAACCATCAGCAGAAATACTTGGAAATCCTTCATAACCCTTTGAATTAACATTTGGCCCGGCATTGATTGGATTGCTCCATGATTCACCCTCCTTTTCGACATACCAAATATCTTCGATGCCGTATCCTCCTGGATAAGAAGCAAAGAAATATATGTAATTACCGTCATAGGAAAGGCTTGAGCCAGCAATCAATACATCGTCCGATCCGAAATTTTTGATACTTTCTATTACTTCAGAGGATGACCAAACTCCACTTGTATTACGATGAGCCATAAATAATTCGTAATTTCCTTCCTTGTTTGATTGATAGATCATGGTATTACCATCGGCACTAATGGAAGGTGCGTATTCTACTTGATCAGAGTTAATTATACTACCCAAATTTATCATATCAGGGTTTGATTGAGCTTTAACCCACATTGCACAAATCGAGCTCGCAAATAGAAGCATAATTTTGATAGGGTCAATGGTTTTTTTAGGGGTTAATTTTTGCCACATCATTCTGGTCTATTTTATTTTTAATTTTTGAAGTTATTCTTCGCGATTTTAGCAATCGAAGGACATTGATAGCAAACTCATAAACTTAAAAATAATAAAATTAACCTTATTTTAACTGCTTAACATTGTTATTATTATAGTTGAGGTAAGATTTAGTGTTGTTTTTGATTACTTTTGTCATAATGCGGTTGAGAAAGTATTTATTTTTCCTAACAATGCTAATTCAAAGCTTCCTCGTTTTGGCTCAAAATACTACCATTGGAGCACAAATGGATGATCAGATATTGCCAAATAATTTTGAGGATATAAATATTATTAGGATTTACCCCAATCCTGCCGTTGACTACATTATTATTGAAGTAAAAGAGTCAAAACTTCAAGATACTCGATTTGTTCTTACAAGTATGATTGGAAACGAAATAGAGATCGAACCAGAAACTTTGGGAGAGGATAAATTTCGAGTTGGTTTGGTGGGTTACCCAGCAGGGTTCTACTTCTTAGTCATTCAAGATGATCTTTCACAATTCAAAAAAGCGTTTAGATTTTTGATTAAATAGTTAAAGTCGAAAGCAACATGAGAAATCTCGTTTGCTGAACCTACTTCTTTAATTATTTAACAACTTTTTTATTAACTAACTTATTTTCAGCCCTATTATCCTTTGTGAAATTCCAATTATTGATTGTAAAATTGATTAAACATGCCTTCATACTCTGCTGCCAATTCTTTTTCATTGGCGGCTCTGAAAGCACGTGCCATTTCATTCAGAGCTAATACTCTTTGTTGATAGCTATAACCATTTAAAGCCAATTGATTATTTTTAGTAATATAATCTAGCCATTCGACTGCACGGGTACTATACGTTTTGGCAATATCTAGCGCCCAATCTCTTTCACCCACCGCCAGGAGGAGTGAAACTTGTTGAATACTAAAGATATCATAATTAACTCCGTCGTCAGGCATATATTTAAGCCCTTTCAATAAAACATCTTTGGCAAGTTCTATTTCACCTTGGTTTAGATAATTGGTAGCTAGTGTATTGAAAGCGGATCTATGATTTAATACAAAATTCCGGTAGTCTTCTGTGTAATATACATTCGCATCATCTAAACCTCTATATTTGAATTTATTTATAATATTTTCATACATCAAATCAGTATTTACCATCTTATTGCCTCCGGGATTGCGAATGGGTGCTAAACGATAAGTAAGTCCTTCTTGTATTACATGTTGTTTAATATCTAAATTAAATGCATTCAATGAAGTATTATTGAAATATAAAGGTCTGTTCCAGTTACTGTTTACTATTAAATCCAAAATTGCAAGATCTTTTTTTTCCAAATGACCTCCTTTGAGTTTCATAGAGAGTATATTAGTTTTAAACCGGTCAATGGGCAGAGAAGATTGCTTCATCCACGCCAGTCCATTTACTTTAGCACTATCCAACCTAAGGATGAGTTCTTTTGAAGGCAAACTGTTATATTGTCCTCTCGTACGTGCTGTTAGTGCAGGGTGTTTTTCTTTAATCAATTTTAAAAATTGAGAGGCACTTATCGCACCGTCTATCCCCTCTATTTCTGCATATGGTAGATAGTCATTGGGGCCTCCTTGTTGGTAATCAGTTAGACTTAATCCAAAAGGTAGTGCTTTTGAATCATAGGCGTCTCGCATCATTTGTTCGATGTACCAATCTGTGTTGAAATAGCTCAACACAATCACACGCACATCTGTTCGATGTCCTAAGACTTCTTGAGCAAACCACAAGGGGAAAGTATCATTATCTCCTCCGGTGAACAATATGGCATTAGGTGCGCAAGAATCCAAGTAGTTTTTTGCTGCATCGACAGAGAAATATCGATCAGATCGGTCATGATCATCCCAATTTTCTGTGGCCATAAGGATAGGAATACTCAAGCAAAGAATTGATGCTCCAGTTGCAACAAGTTTTTTATTTTTAATTACTCTACCGAGTAAATCGTAGATAGAAAGCACTCCAAATCCTATCCAAATAGCAAAGACATAATAAGACCCTGCATAAATATAGTCTCTTTCTCTTGGCTCAATAGGAGGCGAATTCAGGTAAAGCACTAAGGCGGCTCCAGTGAGAAAAAATAAGAGCAACGTTACCCAAAAGTATTTTTCGTTTTTTTTGTATTGATAGAGAAAGCCAATAATGCCAAGTAGCAATGGAAGGCCAAAATATATGTTTCTTCCTTCGTTATTGGCTAGTTCTGGCGGAAGCTCTTTAAAAGCATTACTTAAACCTACCCAGTTGGCATCTTGAATGTCCGAGGCACGTCCAGAAAAATTCCACATGAAATAACGTAAATACATGGTTCCCAATTGGTGCTTAAACATGAAATATAAATTGTCTGTGAAGGCTGGTTTTTCCCCTTTTTTTAAACCTGTGATTTCTCTATATTTTTTTTCATGTTGAGCACTCTTACTATGCATGCGGGGAAGAATGGTCATATGCTTTTTATCATATTTGTAGATGACTTTATGATCTATAATCTCATATTTTTCATTACCTTTTTTGTAAACAGGATCTCCTTGGTCTGAGGCGATGATATCAGCGGTATAGTATTGACCATGAAACAAAGGTCTGCTACCATATTGTTCACGTTTGAGATAAGAAACGTAATTCATAATATCTTCAGGATTATTTTCATCAATAGGTGTATTGTAGTTTGATCGAATCAAAACAATGGCGTATGACATATATCCGATCATCATGAAAGCAAAAGCAAGCATAGAGGTGTTGAGAATTACCTTTTGATTTACGACAGAATAATAAATTCCAAAGACGACAGCGCTAACGAATAAGATAATAAACACAACGGCGCCTGATCCGAAGGGGAAACCCATAGAATTGACAAAAAACACTTCCATAGCTCCAACGGTAGAAGGAATACCTGGAATGATACCAATGAGAATTGCTATTATGATGCCTCCCGAAGTAAGGAGCGTAATTAAAACGCCCTTTAATGTGATTTTTTTTACATATTTAAAGTAAACGATGAGTCCCAATGCGGGTATAGTCACTAAGTTAAGTAGGTGTACTCCAATTGAAAGACCCATCATGTAGGCAATCAATATCAACCATTTGTTATGATCTGATTCATCGCCAATAGTTTCCCATTTAAGAATGGCCCAGAACACAAAAGCGGTGAAAAATGACGACATAGCATATACTTCAGCTTCAACAGCAGAAAACCAAATGGAATCTGAAAAAGTACAAACCAGTCCTCCGACTAATCCAGAGCCCATCACGGCAATTATTTGTCCTGAATTTAAGGCGTCATCTGCCTTGACTAACATTTTTTTGGCTAAGTGTGTTATAGACCAAAAAAGAAATAGTACCGTAAAGGCTGCTGAAAATACGCTCAACATGTTAACCCAAAAGGCGACTTGTTCTACGTCATCACCAGCAAAAAGAGAAAACATTCGACCCATCAACAAAAAAAATGGTGCTCCTGGAGGATGTGGGACCTCTAATTTATAAGAGGTAGCGATGAACTCACCGCAATCCCAAAAACTGGCGGTAGGTTCAACGGTAACTGCGTATACGACAAGTGCAATTAAAAAAATAATCCAGCCAGTTATTGTGTTGATCTTTTGGTATCCCATTTTTTTTAAAAATTTTCGATGTGGCGAAATTACTAATTAATGATTAATTATTATGGTTTAAGTAAAATTGATCTCTGCTTCTTTTCAGCTTCTTTTCAAAATATTTTAAAAAATTAATTCAAAAAAAATGAGTCACAATATGAAAAATAATAAAATTAGACTTAAAACCAAGTGAATGGCATTTTTGAAAATTTCCCCAATTAAAAAGAAAACTGGAATCACGAGTAATATCCTATCATCCACAACTCGAAAAGATTAATTGATTTCACTGAATAATGAAGCCGTTTAGGAAAATCTTTATGTTTAAATCAATTGAGGCTGATAAAGGTTAAAAGCTAATATATGGTCTTATTCTGGATTTACTTAGATTAAAAATATCACTCAATTATATTATTCAGAGGTTTAAAGATGCTTCTAGAAAAAATAATCCATCTCCATAGGTATCGGCATATTAATTTATAATCAAACATGAA
>CAJWQD010000066.1 GCA_913045135.1 uncultured Flammeovirgaceae bacterium
TACTTACTGAAAAGGTAAACTTAAGATTCAAAAATGTCCCAGAAAAGAGTATTAAGTAAATTGAATTTGCAATTAGATTAGATAAAAAAATGTGTTCCGCACCCAACTCTGGAAAATAAATCCCTACTAAAATGGAATGAGGATTCTGAGTGACTGTTATTGGTAAATAGACTATAAAAAACAAGTTCAAACTAATATTCAGACCAATATTTAGCAATTTAAATGTTGCAAATTTTTTGCCTTTTCTTAAGATCCTCAATCTTGCGAAGGGTATAGCAGCCATGGCATCTAAGGATAAAATCAATACGCACCAGATAATTACATAACCTTTCCCCTCATATTGTAACAAAATTGCAAGATCGTCCGAAAAAAAAATCAAAACAGAACCTAAAAAAATACAATTCAAAAGAATCATAGTGACCGCTAAATCAAAATAATTTTGGCTTGTTTGCGTTTGCTCACTTGAAAATTTAAAATAAGTTGTTTCGAATCCGAGTAAATAAATTATATTAAACAATGCTAAAAAAGCAAATAACTCAACAACAATCGCATACTCACTCGGTTTAAAATAAACGACATAAAGGGGTACTAAAAGCCAATTCAATAATCGCCCTAAAATGCTACTTAAACCATAAATAGCCGTATCTTTAACAAGATCTTTTAAATGTTTCAAAAATTACTTACCTATGAATTTTGGGGTTCTCTTTTCAATAAAAGCATTGAAGCCCTCCTTGAAATCTTTAGTTTTACACGCGTTCGCAAACGCAGTAGCCTCTATCTGATAACCATCTAAATTTTGTTTAAATACAGAATTTGCACAATTAATCACGGCTCCAATAGCAATAGGTGCCTTGGTAATTATTTTCTGCAGCAAATTACGTGCTTTGGCCAATGCTTCCAATTTATCTTTTGCCACATGATTAACTAAGCCCATTTGCAATGCTTGTTGAGCATCTATGATATCACCCGTCATCATCAATTCAAGAGACCTACCTTTACCAATTAATTGGGTTAACCTTTGTGTACCTCCGTATCCTGGAATAATTCCCAAATTTACTTCAGGTTGTCCAAACTTTGCATCCTCTGAGGCAATCCTAAAATGACATGCCATCGCCAGTTCGCAACCGCCTCCAAGAGCAAATCCGTTTACCACTGCTATAATAGGTTTATAACAATTTTCAATTAACGCAAAAATGTCCTGTCCACGTACTGAAAATTTATATGCATCTGATTCATTCAGCCCTTGAAACTCTGAGATGTCTGCCCCCGCAACAAATGCTTTTGTTCCAGCTCCAGTAATGATCGCTGCTTTGACTTCGGAATTTTGGGAAAACCTTAATATAGCTTCCTTTAATTCGTCCAATGTATCCCCGCTTAAAGCATTTAACTTTCCTTCTCTACTTATCTCAATGACAATAATTTCATCAAAAAGGTTGGTTTTTATATTTTTATAGGACATATATTTTAAATTTTGGTGCTGTCTGTTTTCAATCAAGTTGTGCTCAATCAAATTTAAACAATCTATTGATGTATAGAAACTATTTTTTCATGCGCAAGGCCGAGATCATTTCTGAAGTGATTTGAGGTAAACCAAAGGCTTCTTTCCAACCCCAATCTATGCGGGCAGATTGATCGTCTATGCTTCTTGGCCAGGTATCGGCAATCAACTGCCGGTAATCCGGATTATATTGCACTTGTAAACCATTAATATGTTTTTTTATTTCAGCTGTCAACTCTGCAGGGGAAAAAGAAGTCGCATTTAAATTGTAACTACTTCTGATACTAACCTTTTCAGAAGGTGCCTCCATCAGCATTAAGGTTCCCTTTACCGCATCATCGATGTACATCATTGGCAAATAGGTATCCTCATGTAAAAAACAATCATAAGATTTTCCGGAGACTGCTTTAAAGAAAATATCAATGGCATAATCTGTCGTACCACCTCCGGGCTGAACTTTATGACTAATTAAACCTGGATATCTGATACTCCTTACATCCACACCAAATTTTTGAAAATAATATTGACACCATTTTTCACCTGCCAATTTGCTAATTCCATAAACCGTAGAGGGATTTGTAATGGCATTTTGATCTGTATGCTCTTTCGGAGCATCTCTACCAAAAACCGCAATGGAGCTGGGCCAAAAAATGCGTTCAATGATTCCTTTTCTTCCTAGCTCAAGAACATTAAGTAGTGTCTTCATATTTATTTCCCATGATGAAATAGGATTAAGCTCTCCATTGGCAGATAAAATAGCAGCTAAGTGATATATGTGCTTAATTTCATATTTTTCTACAATAGATATTAAGCTTGATAACTCTCTAGAATCAATTTTTTCAAAAAAGGCATCTTTATTCGAAGGAAAATTTATATCTGAGGAAATAACATTTTTTGAGCCATACTGCCCTCTCAAAGCCGCGAGCAACTCTGTACCTAGTTGCCCATTTGATCCAATTATTAATATTTTTTTCATGGGGTGTCATAATCATTAATTAGAATTGAAGTAAAAATAGGTTAAGAAGTTACTATTATTAATAGGTCTTAAGAATTAACTTTAAATAATGAACGAATTTCATCTCTATCTCATTTCAAAAAAAATAAATCCTTCTAGCTTTGAGCGAGGAAATAAACTTCTTTATCAGGAATTTAAAAGGGCCTTTGCTCAAAGTCATCCGGCTAGTTTTACAGCCCAAAAACTTTTTCTGTTAAATAAATTGAGAAGGAAATTTTTATATCAGAGACCAGAAAACCTTAGTTAATCTCCATTTTAATAATTGCCTAAATCATGTATAGCCCCCTAAAATTAAAATTAAAGAAAGAACTCCAAGAAATTGCAGATTCGGGTCTTTACAAAAAAGAGTGTATCATTTCGTCTCCACAAAGTGCTCTTATTCGTCTTGAAGATGGCCGGGAAGTCCTTAATTTTTGCGCCAATAATTACTTGGGGCTTTCATCACACCCTGATATTTTAGCAGCTGCCAAGCAAACCATTGATACCCATGGTTTTGGTCTGTCTTCGGTTCGCTTTATTTGCGGTACCCAAGACATCCATAAAGAATTAGAAAATAAAATATCTACCTTCTTAGATACTGAGGATACCATTCTATATGCGGCCGCTTTTGATGCCAACGGAGGACTTTTTGAGCCTTTACTTGGCCCTGAAGATGCTATCTTTTCAGATGAATTGAATCACGCCTCCCTAATCGATGGCATCCGACTCTGCAAAGCAAAGAGGTATCGTTTCCGACATAATAAAATGGACGATCTTGAATCTAAGTTAAAGGAAGCTTCTTCCTCAAAAATCAAGATGATTGTAACCGATGGTGTATTCTCCATGGATGGAACCGTCGCCAAGCTAGATAAAATATGCATACTTGCAGAAAAATACGATGCATTAGTGATGACAGATGACTGTCATGCCACAGGTTTTATAGGTAAAACGGGTAGAGGTGTTCATGAACATTGCGGGGTTATGGATAAAGTCGATATCATAACAGGCACTTTAGGTAAAGCATTGGGTGGTTCCTCTGGCGGATTTACTTCCGGTAAAAAGGAAATCATTGAGATATTAAGGCAGCGATCTAGACCTTATCTTTTCTCAAATACTCTGGCTCCCTCTATTGTTGGAGCCTCCCTTGCCGTCATTTCACTAATTTCTGAATCCACGACATTAAGGGATCAGCTAGCCAAGAACACGAACTATTTCAGATCAAAAATGATCGATGCAGGATTTGATATAAAACCGGGTATACACCCCATTGTACCAATTATGCTTTACGATGCTCAACTCTCGAAAGAAATGGCTTCGGAATTATTAAAACAAGGTATTTATGTCATAGGATTTTATTTTCCTGTGGTCCCAAAGGGTCAAGCACGAATAAGAGTACAGCTGTCTGCGATACATACACTGAAAAATTTAGATTCAGCTATTAATGCATTTATCAAAATTGGTAAAAAGCTTAAAATAATTTGAAAACAAAATACTTAAGCCCCTTGCTCGACTTGTGTGCTTTCTACTTCTAAAATGGGATTTTCATCAGAGAAATATTCTTTAACTGACTGGCGCAAGACTTTAATTGATAAATTTTCATAGAGTATCCCATTTTGGGCTATTGATATTTGACCTGTTTCTTCTGAAACAATCAATATTAGACTTTCTGTGGCTTCTGACATCCCAACTGCTGCACGATGACGCAGTCCAAAATTTGCGGGAACATCATCCCGCTCTGAAACGGGTAAAATGCATCTAGCTGCAATGATTTTATCAGAATAAATAATGACTGCACCATCATGCATAGGACTTAATTTATTGAAAATCGACATAATTAACCTTTTAGAAATCATTGAATTCATAAGATCCCCACTGTCTGCATAAAACCTCAAGGGAGAATTTCTTGAGATCACCATTAAAGCACCTGTATTAGATGCAGCAAGTAACTTGATAGCTTCAATCACAGGTATCATATCTGTTTTCCCTATTTCCTTTTGTGTCCACGAAGAAAATACTTGACGGAAAAGATGGATATCATTAATGGCAGTAGTCTTCCCTAATAAGAGCAAGAACTTTCGTATTTCTTGTTGAAATAAAATAATAGCAGCAAGTACTCCCACACCCATAAACTGTCCTAAAATCGTCGATATTAAATCCATATTCATGGCTTTTACCAAAAGATAAATTAGATACAAAAACAAAAATCCAACAAAAACCTTTACAGCAATACTTCCTTTCATCAACTTATAAATCTGAAACATCATGAAGGAAACTAGAAGAATATCTAATAAGTCTACAAATGAAATTTCTAAAAATCCGATGGTCATAATTACGATTAATTTAATGTTTTTGAAGTTAATTTTATGGCCTCTACGGCCGGAAGAACGTCATGAACCCTCAAGATATCTGCCCCTTTTGACAAAGCCAGAGTATTTAAAACCGTTGTCCCATTCAAAGCCTCTGACGGACTCTTGTCAAGGGTTTTATATATCATGGATTTTCTAGATAGCCCCACTAATATAATACTTTCTAGATTTTTAAAAAATTCTAAATTACTTAGAATTTCAAAATTTTGTTTCCTGGTTTTTGCGAATCCAAAACCAGGATCTATAATTAAATCGGTATGACCTCTTTCTCTTAAACGTTCCATTAGCTTAGAAAAATAAAATAATATTTCTGGTATAATATCGGTATATTTAGTCAATTTTTGCATATTCTGAGGATTCCCTCGCATATGCATGGCAATGTAAGGTACTTGATTAGCCGTTATAAAATCAATCATTTTTGCGTCCAGCTTTCCTGCCGAAATATCATTTACAATTGCTGCTCCGGCCCTCAAAGCGCTCTCAGCAACCTCACTTCTAAATGTATCAATAGAAATTAATGCTTTAGGAAAATGGGACTTTATCAAATCGATGGCATGGGACGTACGCCTTATTTCCTCTTTTATGGATACCCCTTTGGCATTAGGCCTTGAACTGTAGCCCCCGATATCTAAGATATCTGCCCCTTCTTTTAACATTTCATCCGCACGATTAAAAATATCATCTGCATCCATCACACGACTATTAGCATAAAACGAATCCTCAGTGACATTTAAAATTCCCATTACGCGAGGACAATCAAATGACAAGAGTCTTCCAGAAACATTAATTGACTTAGATATATTCATAGCTGTAATTTATATTCCGAAATTGGCTAATTTTGTTAAAACTTAAAATTTTATAAATTAATAATTTGAAAACAGACACAAGTAAGGATTATAGTGAAGTAATCGCTAACTGCAAAGAACTCTTTGGTAAAAAAACCCAAGATTATGGAACGGCTTGGAGAATTTTGAGATTACCTTCCATAACTGACCAAATCTTAATTAAAGCCCAAAGAATACGTTCAATTCAAGAAAAAGGGCAACAAAAAATTGAAGATGACGTAATTTCGGAGTTTTTAGGTATAATCAATTATTGCTTGATTGCCCTGATTCAAATTGATCTTGAGGATACAACTGAGCTAGAAATGTCATGGGATCGAATTGAACCACTTTATGACCAAGCCGTTCAAGAAACAAAGGGTTTACTGCAAAACAAAAATCATGATTACGATGAAGCTTGGCGAGACATGAGAATTTCATCGATTACGGACATTATTTTAATGAAATTATTTCGTGTTAAACAAATAGAAGATAATGAAGGGAAAACCCTGGTTTCAGAAGGGATCAAAGCCAATTACCAAGATATGATTAATTATGCAGTATTTTGTCTCATCAAACTAACTGAATAAATAGACACTTTTTTAAGATGAAAGTATTAAAAGAATTTTCAAGATATTTTGTCGGAGCCTTATTCATTTTTTCTGGCTTAATTAAAGTCAACGACCCTGTAGGAACAGCCATCAAATTAGAAGAATATTTCGAAGTTTTTGCCTATGACTTTGCCCCATTTTTTGAATATTTCATCCCAGCTTCTTTATTTCTATCTGTTTCCCTTAGCGTCTTAGAGGTGACTCTTGGTCTTGCCCTAATTTTGGGTTTCAAGATTAAAGAAACATCTTGGGCCCTTCTAATAATGATAATATTTTTTACTTTTTTAACTTTCTATTCAGCTTATTTCAACAAAGTAACAGATTGTGGCTGCTTTGGAGATGCTATAAAATTAACCCCTTGGGAATCTTTTACCAAAGATGTTATCCTCTGCTTTTTGA
>CAJWQD010000067.1 GCA_913045135.1 uncultured Flammeovirgaceae bacterium
TTCTTGTCGATCCTTTTAAGCTCATCATTTTTGATGGCGCAAGAACAACCGGTTACCTTTTATAATAATTCTGAGGCGGTATCTTTACTTAATTCCTCAGAGGATGAAAGTAGTCTTTTATTGTCAAAGACTTCATCTTCAATTATTTATTCAAGAACCCACAATCGAACTATTTCTAGCCAAGCGTTTATGCCTAGGGATATTTGGGTAGCCGAAGGAACATCAATGAAACGTTTGGACCTAGGTTCAAAATCTATTAATACCGCGATTGGATTTTTAAATGGAAATGAATTTTTTGTTTATGCTTCTGTTAGAGAAGAGGATGCTGGCTATGAAACTCAATTAATGATTGCTGATTGGCAGGAGGGTAAACCGTCAAATATAAGGACTTTTGATATCAAGTATTTTACAAATAAATCACCTTATTTTAGTGCTTCTATTTCACTAGATGAGAAACATATTATTATGTCTATGGAGGCTAATGTAACCATGGGCGTTGAAGATTTGTATGTATCCCATTTGCAACAGAATGGTAAATGGAGTCCTCCAATGTCATTAGGATATGGTATTAACACCAGGGGACAAGAAATAACCCCTTTTTTAGCTCATGATAATAAGACTTTATTTTTTGCAACCAATGGTCGAGAAGGATTGGGAAGTTTTGATATTTTTTATGCCGAGCGATTGAATGATACCTGGCAAATATGGTCTGATCCTGTCAATTTGGGATCTAAAATCAATACATCGGGTGCTGAGAAGTCTTTTAGTTTTATGGATGTAACACCGGTAGCTTATTATACTTCCAATACCAATAGTGATGGATATGGAGATATAAGAATTATACGAATTGATTCTGAATTAAAACATTCAAAAGAGACCTTAGAGAAGCCTCAGATTCTCGCTTCTACATTAAGTCAAAAAGTCATTTTGCTGCTTGATTCTGAAAATGAAAAAATGGTAGTGGGCTCATTTGATATTAAAACAGATTCATTGACTTTAAGGGTTGCAAATCCATTCATTTGGAAAGCTACGAGATTTTCAGATTTGGAGTTGTCTGTTAGTATTGAAGGTTTTATGAATGTTGAGCAATTATTACCTTCATCTCATTGGATAAAGGAAGACACTATAAAAATTATGATAGAACCACTTATTATTGGAAACAAGATAAAGCTTAAAGAAGTTTTATTTTACAAAGGATCTGATAAGATGATTGAAGGGAGCACACGTTCTCTGGATCTTCTGGTCAATGTACTTAAATCAAATCCGTCACTTAAAATTGAGATAAGGGGTCACACGGATAATGTTGGTAATCCAGTACTCAATCAGACTTTATCGGAAGATAGAGTGGCGATAGTTACAAAATATCTTTTGCAATCAGGAGTATCATCTAATCGATTGCGCGGAAAGGGATTAGGAGGAAGTCAACCGCTGAACAAGGACTTATCAGAAGCTTCAAGGCGGCTTAATCGGAGAGTTGAATTTTTGGTTATAGAGAATTAAAATCCTTCGGCATAACTGTCACTTCGCAAGTAATCTGCACCTCCCTCTAAGCTACTATCTTCAAGGACTAAAACTGCATTTATTTTGCTTGAACTTTCCTTAAAATGAATCAAATGACCCCGTTTTTGTAATTCTAGTTGGACCTCATTAGAGATTCCTCCATTTTCAATGAAAAGAGTGTCAGGTAGCCACTGGCTGTGGGTCTTTTTAGCGTTAATAGCTTCCTGAATCCCCATATCAAAATCAATTACGTTAATGATACTTTGAAAAACTGTTGTAATTATAGTAGCACCACCGGGGGTACCGGTAACTAAAAATAGCGAGCCTTCTTTTTCTACGATGGTTGGAGTCATGCTACTGAGCATTCGTTTCCCCGGGGCAATGGCATTTGCCTCGGAACCAAGAAGACCAAATTTATTGGGAATACCTGGTTTGGCACTGAAGTCATCCATTTCATTGTTTAAGAAAAATCCAGCACCCTTTACCATTACGGATGAACCATAACTTCCGTTTAGGGTGGTTGTTAAGGCAACTGCATTACCAGAGGGATCAACGACTGAAAAATGGGTAGTTGAAGGACTGTCATAAGGGACAATGTTTCCTTCCATAACCTCAGAACTAGCTGTTTTTTTACGTTTTTTGATGTTTGAAAATCTTGCATAATTGTATTTTTCGCTTATCAAGTGCTCTGTAGGAACCTCATAATAATCAGGATCACCCAAATGAACTGAGCGGTCTGCATAAACCCGACGTTCCACTTCCGTTTTATAATGTAACATTTCAGCCCCGTTAAACTCCATATTTCCCAGATCAAAGTACTCTGAGCCTTTGAGTAATTGCATTAGCGCGATTCCGCCGCTCGATGGGGGTGCCATTGAATAGACTGTATAACCTCTATAAAATCCTTTGATGGGATCTCGCCAAACAGGTTCATAATTGATTAGATCTTTTTCGGATATAATACCTCCACCAAGTATCATTTCTTTTATTATCTGATCTGCTACAATACCTTTGTAAAATCCATCCCGACCATTTTTTTGAATAAAAGATAGGGTAGAGGCAAGTTGTTTTTGAACAATAGTATCTCCCTTGTTCCAACCTTTCTTATTTATGACCCAAGGGAGATATCGATTTACATTTTGAAAATCATCTTGTTTATCATTAAGACTTTGAGCTATTTTTTCTGTTAGTAAATGACCACGATATGCCAAATTAATTGCTGGATTGATTAATTTGGACCAAGAGAGTTGACCATATTTTTGATGTAACGCCCACATACCAGCTACTGAGCCTGGCACGCCTGAAGCGAGATGACCTAATCTGATTTTGGCTTTTAATACATTACCGTATTTGTCTAAATACATATCTTTCTCAGCTAGATCAGGAGCCTTTTCCCGAAAGTCTAAGGTAGTTATTGTTCCATTCGCCAACCGGATTACGGCAAAGCCACCTCCACCAATATTTCCTGCTTGGGGATAGACTACACTTAATGCAAATTGAATAGCAATGGCTGCATCGATCGCGTTACCTCCTTTCCTCATGATTTTTAATCCAGCAGCAGTGGCAAGGGGATGGGTAGTAGCTACCATAGCTTTTTCCCCTATGGCACCTTTGATTTTTTGAGGAGCCGATACTTTGGATTGGTTACAGCTAAAAAAACAAATAATCAAGAAAGTAAATAGGCTAACTTTTTCCATAGCTTTTATTGGTTGGTAAATTATACTTTAAAAATTTAATTTGATTACCACCCATAATTTTTTTTATTTCTTCATCAGAGAAATTTTCTTGAATGAGAGCTTCAGTAATTAAAATGATTTTCGAAGCATCAAAACTGGTCGTAACCGCACCATCAAAATCAGAACCTAATGCGACATGATCAACACCAATTAGATCACTTGTGTATCTTATCGCTGCAGCAATAGATGCAGGGTGAATAGATCCCACGGCTTTTTTCCAGAACCCAATGCCTACCAGGCCTCCATTTTTTGCAATGGCTATAACATCAGCATCGGATAGATTGTTTGGAGAATCAAAAGAGCCTTTAACTCCTGTATGAGAGACGATTACGGGTCGCTTAACGATCTTAAGAACATCTTTTATTAAATTGGTTGATGCATGAGCTAGATCAATGATAATTTCTTTTTTTTCCATTTGACGGATGATACGTTTTCCAAAATCTGTCAATCCTTGCTTTGACTCACCTACTGAAGACCCGCCGATTTCATTGTCGAAAAGGTGAACTAGTCCAATAATTCTAAAGCCAGCCTCAAAAAGTCCATTTAAATTTTGAAAGTTACCCTCAAGGGCATCTAACCCTTTTAATGAAAGAATAGCCCCTATTTTATAGCTGTTATTTTTTCGTAATCTCAAGAAATAATTTAAATCATCTTGGGTCTGGATGAAATTTAGTTGTGATGATTTTTGAACGGCTGATTTAAGTAATTCACTTTGATGTAAAGCACGATGATATAAACTGAACCAACTTTGGATTGGCCATCTGTTGGCTGCAGATAATAATGTTATGATGTCAAAGTCGGTTGAATTGGAAGGATAATTAAGATTTTTAGGAGATTTTATGGCTGCATCAAATACTTGAAGAGTGTAATTTCCTGAGATTAATTTAGGCAGGTCTACCATTCCATGGCTGGTAGTTGTAGTAAGGTCTCTGTCCCATAATAAATTGTCGGCATGAAGATCTGCAATGATTAAGTCTTTATGCAATTGTTTGGCATGCAGTGATGGTTCATAGTTATCCAGAGTCTCTACCTTATTCATATATCTATCCGCGACTTTACCCCCAACAAAGAAAAAAATAAGGAAAACGAATAAAAATAGTGTTAAAATGTATTTAATCGATTTTCTCATTTTAGTTTACTAACTCAATAGTACCACAGGCTATTTTTTTATTATTGTGATAGTGATTGTGTCCTTCGTAGCATTCTTGTGTAAAATTTTCTGCTACTTCATTAATATAAATTATTTTTCCGATTATGTCAGTGGCATCATTTGATCCTATGTTATACAAATCAGTTTGCAAATTAAAATTACCTACGCCCGCATCATTTATGAAAATGTTACCTAGATCTCCTGCTTTTGGTTTGGCCCAAACTTTACCCATGCTGAGTACATTACAAAAACTGTAATCTAGATCTTTTCCCAAATTCCAGGGAGATAAGGGAGATTCGCACGTTCCAGTATGTATGTACACGGCGTGATAATAGGATAATTGACCTTTTGGGAAATTGTTTATTGCTAGATCTATGGAGACGATACCTTCTTTTTGGGTACAACGAAGTGCACCTATCTCCATCCCATTAAATTGGTAATATAAGTCTTCATTAAGTGTCACCATCTCCAAAGTAGCTGTTGCTACCTTATCGATTTTATTTATTTCACTTTTTTGGCAATTAAACAAACTCAGAAGAGGAGTGCTGATAGTCAGCAATGTGTATTTTACGTTCAATAGTCCTTAATTTTCAAACTCAAAATAAAGTTAATTTATATTATGAATGGTTATATTTCGCAGACGACATAAAAATGTTCAAAACCTACTTGGAATTTCGTAATTTAATTTGCTCTACTTTAATACTTAAGAATCAATGGAATTGGGAAATGACTTTTTATTGATTTGCTATTCCATATTGATCTAACAGATAAACCAGACTTGCAATTGAAGCTGCGCCTAATTCTAACTCTCTACGATCAACGGCTTCAAAAACATCTTCTTCAGTATGATGATAACGAAAATAACGCTGTCCATCAGGGAGTAGTCCAATTAATAATGTTCCTTGATTTGATAAAGGACTTATATCAGCACCGCCTCCTTCTTGGGCAAAGTCATGCAATCCATATGGTTCAAATAATGTCTTCCATTTTAAAAGTTGCTGTTTTTGCTTTGCACTTCCTGTACTTGTGAAACCTCGCGGGACAAACCCTCCTCGATCAGATTCTATTGCTGCAATGTGATATTCATTTCGACTTTTGCTCATATCGGCATAGGCTTTTCCGCCTTTCCCACCATTTTCTTCATTCATCCACATCACTGCCCTTAGGGTCCTTTTGGGTTTAATATTTAATGACTTAAAAATTCTGAGTACCTCTATGCCTTGAAGACATCCACTGCCATCATCATGAGCTCCTTCACCAACGTCCCAGGAATCTAAATGACCACCTATAACAATATATTCGTTAGGTAATAAATTACCGTTTAGTTGACCAATAACGTTGTAAGACTGAGTCTCTGGAAGTATTACTGCATAATTTTCCATGTAAATAAGCAGGTCGGCTTGGTCTTTTAATAGCTGGCTCAACAGATTAGCATCTTTTGTACTTATGGCCATGGCTGGTAGAGCTTTCACACCCGCTTTATAGCGCAGTGAACCCGCATGAGGAACGTCATCTAAACTTTGGGTTATTGAGCGAACAATGATAGCTTTAGCACCATATGGCCCAGTGTGAGCGGCACCGGAAGATCTCTGGGAAACAGCAGCCCCATAGGCGGAAAAAGTTTCTATAAGAGTTGGATCCATTGGGCCATTAAAGAAAACAATCTTACCTGCTATCTCATCTCTATGTTCATTAATTTCAGACAAGCCCTTCAATTCAATGATTTCTGCAAGAATTCCCTGTGGACCAGTTCCCACCGAATTACCCAAAGCCAGGGCATTAAAATCAATGACGCCTTGTTTTTTTGAATTGGTAATTTTTAGAATTTCGACAGGGCCACGCTTCCAGTTGGGAACCATCACAGATTGGAGATAGACGGTATCAAAATTATATTCTATCATCAATTGACGGGTATATTCTATGGCTGCAGCGGCTCCCGAGGATCCACTAAGTCTATGGCCAATATCTTTGCAAAGTACCCTTAAATTTTCGTATAAAGGGCTATTTGATAAAGCCTCATCATAAATTGAAGCCATTATGGTCTCGTCGGATTTTTTTTGCGCTAGAATTAAGTAGGGCATAACTAGCATGAAAAAAATTAGTAGTTTTTTCATAAATGTAATTTGTACGATTTTGTAAAGTTTAACAATTAGATTTTCTGAGTGGTTGATCTACGAAATCAGTAGCCTTAATTATTTTTTAAAATAGGTTCAGTTTTTTTTTCT
>CAJWQD010000068.1 GCA_913045135.1 uncultured Flammeovirgaceae bacterium
AAGAGTCGTTAAATTATCACAAAAGCTCTATAAAATTAACTGAATCATAAAGAAAGAGAAATAATTTAGAGACATATATTTGCAACTGTATTATTTTTATTTTTAACTTACCGACCGAAAGTGATTAGAAATTGTAAAGGTAGATTAGGTTATATGTATATATTAAATTGTTTTCTCTTGTAGAATCTTCAAATATTGCCAATCCAAGCGAATAATTGTCATGATAAATAAAATAGCTGCGTTACTTTTAACATTGTTATGTTTCGAGAGCTTTTCCCAAGAGCCTGTCAAGCCTATCCACAAGAAAGTAGTCTACGAGAATGAGGGTAATATTTACGTTCAGAAGCAAATGCCGCTCTACCTCAAGTTTAGCATAGAACCAGATGGTCAAAACTATAATTTCCACAGCAAAGGGACACCTGATTTTGCCGATCCAATGTATTTGGATACCGAAGGAATAAACTTCATAAGAAGTAAATGGGCGGTAAATAAAGACACGAAGAGAAAGAAAAATCCTGAAGAAGAAATACTCTATGAAATCTATGCAGACGGAGTGCCACCTACCTCTAAAATTAAATTTTCCGGATCTCCTCATTTTAAAAATCAAGGTATTGATTATTATGGAAAGGGATTGAAAATTTCATTATCTTCAATGGACTGGATAAGTGGTGTCCAGCAAACTTATTTTTCAATGAATGGTGGATATCAAAATTATAATGGTAGTCTTAATCCTGATATTGAAAAGACTTACGACTTCTATTATTATTCTGTCGATAATGTAGGTAATGTTGAAAAAACCCAATATCGATCTTTTGTTTCAGATCTTACTCCTCCTTCTACTTCCAAATATTTCGAAGGCAGAGTTTATGAAAAAAATATTTTATCACCAAATAGTCGTGTGATATTTACAGGAAATGATAATATGTCAGGTTCGAAAGAAACCCATGCGTTTTTTGATGAGGGAACGGATAGAATAACCGAAAGTCTTGATTTTAAAGATCTTCAAGATGGAGAGCATACAATTAGTTATTATTCTGTTGATAATGTAGGAAATGTTGAAAATAAAAATATTTTCGATTTCTACTTAGATAATACTGCACCAAAGACTGAAATTATGATTTCGGGTGATAGGCATAAAGCATCAAGCAATGTCAATTATATTTCACCACGTTCCAATCTCACACTAAAAAGTGAAGATAATAAATCTGGCGTCGAAGCTATGTATTATCAAGTGAACGGAGGAAGAGTTAATCGTTATGGTGAAAGCATAATACTGCCTACGATATCAGGAATAGATACTATTATTTATAATGCTGAAGATAGAGTAGGTAATATGGCCAAAGATGAATATCTATTTGTTCACATGGATAGTGATCCACCGATAACTAATATTGTCTTTGGTGTACCACAATTCTACAAATCTCAAGTTCTTTACATAAGTAGTTCAACTAAAATAAATTTTGACGCTATTGACGATGATTCAAATGTGAAGGAGACTTTTTTTGCAATCGATGAAAGTAGAAATAATATTTTTGAGCAAGAATTTACCGTCAATGGCGAAGGTATTCACTCGGTAAGTTATTTTTCATTAGATAATGTGAATAATGAAGAAAGGGTAAAAATAGAGCGCTTTGAGGTCGATAATTCTCCTCCAATAATTAATTTTTCTTTTAGCGTTCAATCAGCATCAGAAGTTGATGATGACAATGGTCGTTTTGATCTGTACCCCAATTATTCAGTTATGTTTTTAAGTGCTACCGATAGAGACGTAGGAACAGAAAATCTTTATTATTCCGTTGACAATGGATCAGTGATGCAACTTGATAGGAGACTGAGCATTGAACTTGCTGCGTTAAATAGGTCTGATCAAAAGCGGCTTGTTACCATTCAAATAATAGCTGAAGATAAGCTTGGTAACAGGTCTGAGAAAGAAGCTAAATTTTACATAGACGGTATCTAATCTAAGTGAAACTTTAAAATAAGTTTAAAGAATGCTTAGTTGGAACATCTAGAGTAACACGGAAGTTTTTTCAAAGAAAGAGATATATTCGATTAATGGATTTGTTTTCCTTACAAATAATGAATGATTTTTTCAAAAAGGCAAATAGGTTAATAACTGCTTGCAGCCAATGCTCTTATTTTTCTTGCCACTGTTCGATAATTACAGCAGTCATATAATAAAATAATTTAATAAAATTATATGTATTATCCGCCAATTAATTTTCCGTTGGTTTATATCATTGCAATGAATGATGTATAACTCTTGTTTCTTTTTTTGATTAATATTAGGTGGCATAATACTTGAAAACTCAAAATATTTTTGGGAATTCAATTTCAATGTCATATTTTTTAATTAATCTTTTATGTGGTGAGTTACTAGACTCAGTTTTTTATTAGGTCATAGAATAATGATACCAAATAAAAAATTAGCGCTTTAGAATAAAAATTTCAAATGAGTATTGATGAGTTCTCTAAAAAAATTGACAGAAAAATCTTCTTAGGTATGAAGCCTATTTTTTTCTCTGTTGAGCGATGTAGCTATTTTGTTGACCTAAGTCTACTTTTTTGTCTTTTGGGGTATAAATGTTAACTTCTTCGATATTTATAATCTACCAATTTTAATATTCTTTTAAGGCTTTCAGTTATATGATACATTTAACAAAAATTTCATTATATGTCTAAACTCTTATTTTTTCAATACGCGAGATGGGTGGTAATAATTACTGGCTGTCTTACTATCTCTACAGTAGATGCACAATCCATTTACCAGGTAGATTACCAAGATTTAAATTATCGGATGATTGGTCCTTTTAGAGCCGGTAGGTCTGTAGGAGGTACTGGGGTGCCTTCTCAACCTAATATCTTTTACATGGGGGTGAACAATGGTGGTGTTTGGAAGACTGATGATTTTGGACGAACGTGGAATCCAATATTTGATGAAGCACCTACGGGTTCTATTGGTGATATCGCAGTTTCAGAGAGTAATCCTAATATTCTTTATGTAGGTACAGGTGAGGGACTGCACCGTCCAGATTTAGGAGTTGGAGATGGAATTTTCAAAAGTATCGATGGAGGAAAAAGTTGGATACATATCGGTTTATCAGACGTACAGCAGGTGGGTCGAGTAGTTATTCATCCTACGCAGCCAGAACAAGTCTTTGTGGCAGGTTTGGGACATCCTTATGGCTCCAATGAAGAGCGGGGAGTCTTTAAAACGGACGACGGAGGAAATACTTGGCGCAAGGTATTATATCTTGATGAGCATACTGGTGCCATACAGGTGGAGTTTGATCCTAATAATCCTGAAATACTTTTTGCCGATATGTGGCAGCATCAGGAGGGGCCATGGGAAAATGCTAACTGGTCGGGTCCGAATAGTGGTTTGTATAAGTCGACAGATGGCGGTGATCATTGGAGGAAAATTGAAAGGGGATTACCGGGGCCTGAACAAGGGTTAGGTAGGATAGGTTTCACTATTGCACCAAGCAATTCAAATTTAATGTTTGCCTTAGTAGATGCCCAAAAAGGGGGTGGACTCTACAAGAGTATAGATGGAGGGGAAAGCTGGTTTTTTTTGCATGGAAACCGAAGACTTTGGGGCCGGGGAGGTGATTTTGCTGAAATTAAAGTGGACCCTAAAGATCCTGAGCGCTTGTATGTTGGTAATGTAGCTTCTTACACCTCGGCTGACGGAGGAAAAACTTGGAGCTCTTTTAAAGGAGCTCCAGGTGGGGATGATTATCACCGTATCTGGATTAATCCAAATTTTCCTGATATTATGTTATTTGTGGCGGACCAAGGTGCTACCATTACTGTAAATGCTGGAAGAACTTGGAGTTCTTGGTACAACCAGCCCACTGCCCAATTGTACCATGTCGTTACAGATGGTGACTTTCCTTATATGGTCTATGGAGGCCAGCAGGAAAGTGGCGCTATCGGCATTGCTAGTAGAGGAGATGGTGGACAAATAAGTTTTAGAGAATTCATGGGTATCGGCGCTGATGAATATGCATACGTTGCTCCAGATCCTAAAGATGCTAATATTATTTATGGTGGCCGTGTCACTCGTTTCAATAAATTGACGGGTCAATCTCAAAGTATAACACCTGAGACCTTGCGCTCAGGAACTTACCGGTTTGTAAGAACCCTACCATTGATGTTTCACCCTGCAGATGACAATATGCTTTTATTTGCGACAAATGTATTGTGGAAAACTACTAATGCAGGTCAAAATTGGGAAATTATCAGTCCTGATTTAACTTATGAACAACCTGAAATCCCTGCCAGTGTGGGTATATATAAGACCAAAGAGATGGAAAAAATGTTGCGAAGAGGTGTTATTTATTCACTAGGACCCTCACCATTGGAGGTTGATGTTATTTGGGCAGGTACCGATGACGGTCGTTTACATCTGACTAAAGATGGAGGGTTGGATTGGCATGATGTAACCCCTAGTCAAATTTCATCATGGGATAAAGTTTCTCAGATAGATGCGAGCTATTTTGATCAAAATACAGCTTATGTCGCTATTAATGCGATTAGAAAGGATGATATGTCACCTTACATTTATAAAACTGACAACGGTGGAAAATACTGGAAACTAGTGACTCAAGGGATACCTGAAAACGACCCTGTTAATGTAGTGAGAGCTGATCCAAAGCATGAGGGCCTTTTGTTTGCAGGAACTGAAAGAGCAGTCTACTTTTCTATAGATGAAGGGGGTCATTGGCAATCACTTCGCAGTAACATGCCCGCGACTTCTATTCGAGATTTGGTTATTCATGAAGATGATCTCGTTGTCGGTACTCATGGCCGCTCAATTTGGATTTTAGATAATATATCACCCTTAAGGGAAATAGTAAAAGCTAAAAAAGAGGCTATTTACTTATTTACCCCTCCTTTGGCAACTCGGGTAAGGGATAATATGTTCTATGATACACCGCTTCCCCCTGAAGAGCCCACAGGACAAAATCCTCCTGATGGTGCTATTTTAGATTATTATCTTTCGTCTGATGCAAGTTTAGTGCAATTAGATGTAATGCATCAAAACGGGAACCTAATTAGAAGTTACAGAAGCGATGATCTACCCGTAAATATTGATACAACCATTCAGCCTCATCCGACTTATTGGATTCGACCTAGCCAAAAATTAGGAATTAGCGCTGGCCATCATCGTTTTATTTGGGATTTAAAATATACCCCACCAAGGGGTGCTGAGACTTCATATTCTATTGCTGCTGTTTACAAAAATACACCCGGTGGTCCTTTTGGTCCTTTGGTTAATCCGGGACGTTATCGTATTCGCCTTACCGTTGATGGTAAGGTTACCGAAAAATATTTAGTTCTGCGCTTGGATCCGCGTGTATCTATGAGTGAGACCGCCTTAGAGTCTCAGCATAACTTGAGTATGGCGTGTTATGAAGCATATCACGAATTGCAACAAATGTCGGAAGCCATAACTTCTCAAAAATCAATATCTGCTTCTAATCTGGAGCTTTTAGGTTCGGGTAAACCACATGATCAAAATGTGTTGTATAGTAGTATTCATTCTGTTTCTTCTGAAAGAGAGACCATCGTCGGTCTTCAGGGCAAATTAATTTATATGATGAATTTACTCCAGGCAGCAGATGTCAATCCTACTTCACAGGCTCAAGATGGTATAAATGATCTTTTGAGTGTAGTGATGGATTTGAAGGTGAGATTCAATAAATAATATTTTTATTCGTGAAATTGGTGAGTTGATATTAGTTTATTTTCAACATTATTGATAGTAAAATCTAAGCAAACAAAACTATTAGAGTCTTAAAAGTAAAGCGTTAATTACACAAATACTCACAACTAAGTATAGCTCTAAAAATTCTAATCTAAAGTGATTGAAGAATCGATTGTTACATTAATTTTATTTATAGGAACAAAAAAGCTCATAACTTAAGTTGTCACCTTTTTGTTGTTGGTTTTGTGTAATTGGACTACTCTACAGCAGCTTTTACTCTTTCGTTTACAAAGAACATTTGCACTTTTTCATCGATAATGAGTGCGTCATGTACTTGGTTAAGTTTGACCTCCACTTTATCTACAGATAGGGTAAGATCGTGTCCTGAGGTGATCTAGTGATATGTTTTTCCATCTTTATTTGTGTACTCATTGGCAATCATATACTAGGTAGTCCATTTTGGACTACAATTAATATACTTAACTTACTAATTATTAGTATTTTAGGTGGCTTTTTTAATGCCTACTGTCGTTATAGCTGTCGTAAACTGCTTCAATTCCTCATTTCTGAACTCTCAGTTCAATAAAGCTATCAATTTTTACCATTTTTTATACCTATTCGGAGTGATTTTTTCTCAGGAGAG
>CAJWQD010000069.1 GCA_913045135.1 uncultured Flammeovirgaceae bacterium
GTTTTCATTTCTTTATCTCTAGGTTGTGTTTATCCCTAACGCCATCTTGGGGAACAACGTTCGGTATAGTTGTTAATAGGTAAGTATATGTTTTGTGTGAAATTCACTTACAATTAACGGCAATCAATTTGGGTCATGACAAATAACACTTACGAGGACGTTTGGCGTTGGTTCACCATTAAAGGCGTTATTTCCGGAAATGAAATAACAACTAAAAAATACTGTTTGATTTACATAACCGTCAGTTTTGCAAGCACTAACATAACCATGAGGAGTTATCGTGCATACAGTATTCGGACCAAGCCCATGTGTAAAGTTAGTATTAGTCGTAATGCCACTGCTGAAGTTTGACGCGCCCGGAGGACCTTGTGCTCCAGTATCTCCTTTAGGACCTTGTGGACCTTGAACTCCCTGAGAGCCAACGCCTGGAGGGCCTTGGTCTCCAGTATCTCCTTTAAGACCTTGTGGACCTTGTGGACCTTGAACTCCCTGAGTGCCAACACCTGGAGGGCCTTGGTCTCCAGTATCTCCTTTAGGACCTTGAGACCCTGTGTCACCTTTTGGCCCCTGAGGTCCTTGGGGACCAACATCACCCTGGTCGCCTTTATCACCTTTTACGCCTACATATCCTGTTAAGCCACGTGGTCCCTGAGGCCCTTGGGGACCAACATCACCATGGTCGCCTTTATCACCTTTTACGCCTACATCGCCTGTCAAACCACGTGGTCCCTGAGGCCCTTGGGGACCAACATCACCCTGGTCGCCTTTATCACCTTTTGCGCCTACATCGCCTGTCAAACCACGTGGTCCCTGGGGTCCTATAATCCCGCCATTATCAACAACATCATCAATGGCCGTTTTTAAATTTTGAAAGTTTTCATTAACCTCATCAGCATCGGCTACTTGACCATTCTGGAAAGTATTCAATTGAATTTCATCCGCTTCAACAATTAATGGCATTAGTGAAAGTACAGCGACGGCAGGTAGCGTCCTCATAAGTCCCCAACGCTTCGTTACAAATACACCTATAACAAGCAGTAAGAGAAAAAAGATAAATTGGCCGACTTCACCCATCATGGGCACATTTGCTGAAGATTGGCCCCAGACCATAGAACCCCATTGTTCGCCCCATTCAGCGTTCACATTGTTGCTAAGTAGTACAGTTAAAATAAAATATAACCTTCTCATTACTTTTCCTAAAAATTCTGTTTATAAATAACGCCATTATTATTGATCAACGATGGTTAATTTTTATTCTATCATTGTAAAGAGCTGTCAGTATTAAGCAATTGAAATAGGCTTAATAAATTCAATTTCAATATTTATTTTCTTTGTTTAAAACTAAGAATCCATAGGACATTTTATTTAGAAGCACTTGAAAAACTTAGATGATAGATATCTGTGCATTATTCTTTTTTTAAATGCTCATATTGGTGCAAAAAAGTTGATTTTATAAATAAAATTCTCATTTTTATAGGCATGTTTTTTGCTTTCCTTATATATGTCTTCTAAGGATAATTATCAAAATGAAAGAAAAATATTTTTATTATGAACAAGATGAATTTTTTGATGAGCTCTTAACAAGTAAAGGCAACCCTAGAAATCCTGCAAAAAAAGTTGTTAGCTTAATAAATTCTCTTGGGACTGAAGAGATTGAACAAAGACAAAAAGCAGCTGAATTGACCATAAAAGACATGGGCATTTCTTTTACGGTTTATTCTGACGGAGAGAATATTGATAGAAGTTGGCCCTACGATATTATACCTAGAATAATATCGTCAAAAGAGTGGGATCCGGTCGCTGAAGGCTTGAAACAACGTAGCAGAGCCCTAAATAAATTTATTAACGATGTATACAACGAACAAAAAGTTTTTAAAGATAACATTGCCCCCTACTCTCTAATTAAAAACTCAAAAAATTACAAACCGCAGTGCAAAGGCATAACACCAAAACATGAAGTTTGGGCTCATATTTGCGGCTCAGATTTAGTAAGAGATCAAAATGGTAAGTTTTATGTTCTTGAAGATAATTTAAGAGTTCCCTCTGGCGTTTCATATATGCTTGAAAATAGACATGTGACTAAGCGAGTATTGCCTGAGCTATTCTTAAAAAACAATATTCTTCCAATAGATGATTACCCACTGCGTTTGTATGAAACACTCAAATCAATTTCACCCAGAAGAATAAAAAAGCCAATAATCTGTGTTCTTACTCCGGGTATTTTTAATTCGGCTTATTTTGAACATTCTTATCTTGCTCAATCAATGGGTGCGGAACTTGTTGAGGGTCCTGATTTATTCACTTCAAATAATATCGTTTATATGCATACTGTCGATGGCCCTGTTAGAGTTGATGTTGTCTATCGACGAATAGACGATGATTATCTTGATCCAGACGCTTTTAGAGAAGACTCTTGCGTTGGTGTTAAAGGCATTTTCAAAGCTTGGAAAAAAGGTAATGTCGGGATTGCTAATGCACCAGGCTCAGGGGTTGCAGACGATAAAGCTGTCTATTCTTATGTGCCAAAATTCATAGAATATTATCTTAATGAAAAACCTTTAATCGATAATGTACCCACTTATCTATGTGTAAACAAAGAGGATATGGATTATGTTATCGAAAACATAGCCTCATTGGTTGTTAAACCTGCTAATGAATCTGGTGGATATGGAATATTGATAGGTCCCCAAAGCTCAAAAAAAGAACAAACTGAATACATAAAGAAAATCAAGAAAAACCCAAGAGAATTTATAGCCCAACCAACAATTAAAATATCCACAAATCCAACGCGTATAAAAGGTTCAATTCAACCTAGGCATGTGGACTTAAGACCATTTATTCTTCAAGGAAAAGAGAGTTGGGTTACGAATGGAGGTCTGACTAGAGTAGCACTGAAGGAAAAATCTTTGATTGTCAATTCATCACAAGGTGGTGGCAGCAAAGACACTTGGATCATTGAGGCGAGTTAGAAAATGCTTTCACGAGTTGCGGGAAAACTATTTTGGACAGGAAGATACCTTGAAAGAAGTGAGGATAGCGCAAAATTACTCATCTCGACCTCAAATCTCATATTAGATCTGCCTGAAAAAAGTGAGGTCGAGTGGGGAATTCTATTATCAATTTTTGATTATGACGAAATGTATGATGCCTTTGGTAAGGAAAGGTCGGAATACAATATCATTAAATTTTTGATTTCAGATACGCTAAATCTAAATTCTATACAACGAAATATTTCCATGGTGAGAGAAAACATCAGAACGACACGTGATGCTTTACCTTATGAAACATGGGAGTATATAAACGAACTATACCATTTCACAAATGAACATGCGCATAACTCACACAACAGAAAAAATCGTTACCTTTTTTTAGATCAGATCATCTCTAGATGCGAGCAAATTAATGGGATGCTTGTCATGAATCTTAGCAGGGACCACGCTCATAGATTCTTAAGTCTAGGAAGATTGATTGAAAGAGCAGACATGGCAACTAGAATCATTGATATAACGACTAGATTTGAGAAGAATATAAAGAATCAAGGATCTAACTCTTTGCTTGAGCAACATTTATGGACTTGTTTACTCAAAGCAATTTCATGCTTCTCTTCCTATAGGCAGTATGTCGGCCCCGAAATTGAAAATCATCAAGCAATAAATTTTATATTTAAAGAAAGAACTAATCCTCGATCGATCTTATTTTGCTTAAAGGGTATTCGAAGCGAACTCCAAGAGCTCAAAAACAACAGTAATGCTTTGAAAATAATTGACAATTGCATGGACTCTTTACTGAGATTTAAAGCTGAAGAAGCGGACGCTGTAAAATTACAGGAATTTATTGATGATTTTCAAATCAAACTCAACGATCTGTATGGAACAATTTATCAAAGTTGGTTCAAGATTTAATTGTCAAAGCTCCGTAAGCCATGGAAGGCTGGCAATTGCTTCACGAATTTTTTTATCCCACAGAATACTCAATTTTTTTAAAGTTTGATTTCCATCCTCAAAAGAAAAGTACAAGTGATTGGTTGTGAAATTATTTTTTTCAAAATAAAGTAACTCTATTGGCGGGCCAACACTTAGATTGTTGTTTAATGTGTTCTCCATCGATACAAGTAAACACAGCATAACTGTTGAAGAAACCGTTTCTGCCCTGATAATTCTCTCTAAAACGGGACGTCCATACTTTGTTTCGCCTATCTGAAGAAAAGGTTTATCAGCAGGTGGGCATATATGGTTACCTTCAGGGTATACAAGGTATAAATCATGTTCCTCGCTCTTTATTTGGCCTCCTAATATAAAAGTGACGCTTGCATCAAAGCCGTTAGTTGGGCCGGTTTCAAGGTACTTATTTTGAATTTGCACGCTGATTTGACCGAGATAATCTGCCACTTCTGAGAGGGAATTAGCGTTGCCTAAGTTAAATTCAGACAGATTTGAAAGGTCAGCTCGTATTTTTTGGATCACAGATTGTGTGATACCTAAATTACCTGCACTAAGAATAAAAATCTCTCTGTCATCAGGAAGGGAAAATTGATGTAATTTGCTATAGTGCCCTACTTGATCTATAGAACCATTGGTTCTCGAATCAGAACAAAAAACAATACCATCGTTAATTTTAGCTGCTATACAATATGTCATTATATATTCTATGAAGTGCCCTCAAACGTAATCAAAAAGTACTATACTTTTCATAATAAGAAAAGTCTGATTTATATATAAAAATAAAAAACAATTGATTAATAGCCATGAATATTTTCGAAAGGAAAAATTTTCTTGCAATAAATCACTGATTAGGAGCTTATTGGCACAAAACGGGATTATTCAGTGAGTCAAGCGATCAAATATTGAGCTTCAATATTTATGAGAATAGCAAGTGAATGAAACAAAATTATAAACAACTCCCTATTTCTCTCTCAATATAGGCGCATCTAGGCCAATCATCGAAAGACTCTCCGCTAATAAGCTTATTTCGCTAATATCTGTGACTTAATCAAATTAGAGTGGCTTAAGACAAAGACCCGCCCTACCTCTCCCTAAACCCAACCATTTATAGGCCCAGCGTCGACAGACCCAGCGTTATGAAGATTATTCAGCGAAGAATTAATTAAGAGATGAATTGGAGATATTCAAGTAATACTTATCCTAAGTCGCTTTTATCATAAGTTCCGCATAAGCACGAGCCCATGGTGAAATCATCCATCTAGCAGTAACAATTTTATAATTTGGTAAATACCTTAATAAGAATTCAAAGAAAATTTGAGCCTCCATTCGTGCAATATGCTGGCCAATGCATTTATGTAAACCAAATCCAAATGCTAGGTGGTCGAAGCACTTTCTATTGATGTCAAATTGCTCGGGCTTATCATACTTTTCAGGATCATGATTAGCCGCGCCAAATAACAAACTGACCTCATCATTTTTTTTCATCAACACCCCGTGAAGCTCGACATCATCAGCTAGCCTTCTTGGAAGTGACTGAGTTGGTGAGTCAAAACGCAGCATTTCCTCAATTGCATTATTTAAAAGTTCAGGTTTTTGAATGAGGAGATCTCGTTGTAGATGAAACCTAGCGAGTAAGGCTGTACCATTAGCAAGAAGATTAATTGTCGTATCTAATGCGGCGAAACCTAAGGTTCTAGCAATCAACTCGGTATCACCAGCATTGAGCTCCATTTTGATTTCGTTATCAATGAAGTAAGAAAGTAAATCATCGCCAGGGAATATTCTCTTGTAGGCAACAGCCTCATCAATAATGTCAATCATATCTTGGAACAATGTTTCAGAGGGCTGACTCGGGTTTTTGGGGTCAAGTCCAACCATTGGCTCACCAATTTCATACCATCTGAATCTTAAATGATCTGGAAAACCCATAAAATGTGACATGACTTTTTGCGGAATTTTTTTAATAACCTCATTTAATATATCGATTTTTCCTGACTTATTAATTGAGAGAAATAATTCTTCAACAACTAATTTTATATGTGGTGAAATTTCGCTCGATACTTTTTGAGAAAATTTACTTATAACTTCTTTTCGTATTCTTTTATGCTCAAATCCATCTATAGCTTGGAGTTGTGGAACAAAATCTTGTGAAGTTCCTGAGCTTCTAAATAACTCATCATTTCTCAGCGCTTTACGAACATCTTCATATCGCGTTAACATCCAAACCTCTCTTTTCTTGTCAAAAAAGACGGGGACATCATGCCTCAACTTTGCATAAGTCTCATACAGATTGTTATGAAAATCATCCGAGTAAATATCAATATTTACTTCATCCATCAAATCACTTCTTCCTCAACCTAACCGCACCTAAGCCCAGCATCGACAGACCCAGCGCTAA
>CAJWQD010000070.1 GCA_913045135.1 uncultured Flammeovirgaceae bacterium
AAGAAAATCCTAGGTTCATTCGAAAATGAATGCTGTCACTAAATTCGTCATTGCTGTAATGGTTTTGAGTCTCTCTTTCTGTCGATCCTCAGAGGGTATTGTCCTGGATTCTTCTGGAGAAAATTTACAGGAGAGAATTAGTACAATGAAAAAAATTATTGGACCTATTTCATCAGTACCATCGAAAATTTTGGATGCTCATTATATTGAAACTAAAATCGGTAACGGCAGAATCGGTCCATCTGATTATTACTTTTATGCCTCTATCAAAGTGTCTAAAGGAGAGGTAAAAAAGTGGTCCCAAAACTTAAAGGAACCTTATAATGGAGTAACGCAATTTTCTTCTCCTGAAATTTCCAAAAATTGGTGGCTAACAAAAAAGAAATTTACGAATTTAAAATTATATGAAACTAAGACTTATTTTGGGCGATACAATGGCTGGCTTGCCGTTGATGATGAAAACGACGAAATCTTCGTTCATACCTACACTCAATAGATTATGATGATGAAAATATTTTCAACTATCGCTTTATTAGTATTTTCTATTTTTCTTTCGGGTTGTCTTGATAAGAAGACTAGATCATTCTTTGCCAAGGAGGGTGTCATTGTCGGTGCTCCAAATAAAGTTGGGCAAGGAGATGTCTTTATTCCAATCTCCTTTAAAACCGCGATCATACATTCTGCTCAGATCTTCCATGACATAGAGTGGTCTGAGGAGAATGGTGTGATTTATATTACTGCAATTTATAATGAGCCTCCATTTTCAAAAAAAATAGAATATTCAGGAGGAATCGTTCTTAAAAACCCAAAGTTAAAAACATATGATCTCAAATATAAGGATCCCAATCCTGACGGAGGTACTCATGATATTGGGTTGGTTAAGATGCCGTGATTAATTTTGTTTATAGATGAGAAAAGTACATCCTAGAACAATAATATTTAAGGTTTTAATCTTTCTATTTCTTTTTCCAGGGCTACCTGCTTTGTGGGTTTGGTATGCTTTTATTGGCCCTGGATACTGGGCAGAATTTAAGGATGTTAAACAACAATTAGAAAGTATACCAGGTATTAAAATTAAACACCTAGGATATAATGAAGATATAACATTAGAGAATATCTCAGCTCAAATCTATGTTAGGGATAAAGGAATTATTAGGCTTTATAATCTAACTAGAGATTCATTTAAAGAACCCAAGGCTATAGTTTTTGGAGCAATCGGTAATTTTGATATTCGATTTGTGGGGAAGCACTTTATTGATGTGACCAATGAACAAGGAAAACGTGAATCAATTAAACACGATGTGTCAGGCTTAGCTATTAATCTGATTGGGGATGAAGCTTTTGCGAAAATGTTTCCTTTTGAGATAAAAAATATTCAAGGTCTCGTGAATAAATATGATGAGGTTGAGGACGTCATATCACAATGGCCGAACGTTGATAACAAAAAGTATTTAGAGGATGAGAAGGGTAATGAGTATAATTATTACACCATCAAAATAGACCAATGAAATTGATCTTCTAAGCTTGAGAACTAAAAAATTTTTTACCGCGCATTATACAATATGAAAATCCAATTTCTCATTATATTCACCTTCTTGAATATCAGCTCTTTAATCATGATACAAGGAGCTGAAGAAGAGCCAAAAAGAGGAACTGTTCAGTTTTATGAGAAATTATATAAAACTAAAATTATTGGAGTAAAACCGATCGGTGAGTACTCTGACCCCGATCAATACTTCTCGGCCATTGCCCGGCAAGTAGGTATACCTCAATTAGCATTTAAGGCAGTAGAAAAAAAGTATGGGTGGAAGATAACGGATGATTATTTTATGAATGCTATGGTCAAGGGGTCTTCGGTGCAAGATGATTGGGGAATTATGGTCACGAGGTTTGACAAAAAAGCAGTAGAGAAGATGCAAGAAGACAAACTTGCAGGCAAGTCAGTGTCGCCAGAAAAGTTCAAAGAATTTATCGAAATGAAGATGGTTGTTATCAGCTATGATGGCAAAATTTCCTTTCCAGAAGAAGAGAAGAAAGAATCTGAAAAACCTAAAAATAAATAAGTCTCTAAACTTAAAAAAATATTTTAACTAGGCTTGATAAAGTTGCGCATATTTAAAAAACTAAGTATTTTTCTGGTTGAAAACTTATAGGATAACAGCAGATTTTAAGTTCATCTTGATTTAGGCGCTGATTTAGCTCGGTTTGAGCGGGGGCGACAAATTTTCGATATGAAAAGTTCTCACACAGTAATGTGCCTACTCATCAATGTGGATAGCGCAAAGGATCGACTCGAAGAGGCTAAAACCCAACTAGAGAATCAGGATATTGACTGGGAAAGATTAGACGCGGTGACACCGCAAAGTGATGACTTCGTTGTATGTGAGCCAGCATCCAGTTGGTATCGAGAGCTGACAAATGGAGAAGTTGCCTGTTATTTGAGCCACAAGAAAGCTTGGCGCAAAGCAATAGACGCTGAAGTTGATTATTTAATCGTACTAGAAGATGACCTTTTGATTGACGGCCCTTTAAAACAAATTACGGATGAGATTATCGAGGCTGATTTGTCTTGGGATATGGTAAAGTTATTTGAAACTCGTAAGAGTCGCCGTGAGTTGCGTTCTCTGGACAGTGGAGTAAAAATTGTGGATACTCCAACCATGCCGATTGCTACAACTGGTTACATTGTAAAAGTTTCTTCTTTACTAAGGTTATTGGATTCGACTAAGCAGTTTAGTAGACCTATCGATGTCGAATTAAAATCTTACTGGGAGCTAAACCTTCGGATTTATTCAATTTATCCGCCCCCAGTAAAGATTTCTGATGATAATGATAGTACTATTGGTGTGCGGCAAGGCGATCTTTCTGCCGCCCAAAGGCTAGAAAAAATGAAATACAATTTTTTGTCGTCGCTTCGTGCTCGTCTTGGGTATATTTTTCGAGGCCTTTCAAAACCCTAGTGCGTTTAAATAATAAAAATTATGATTAATCGTGCTGCATTTGAATCGCTATTAAGACACTTGAAAAGTTTAGGGGCATTTCTTTTTCGGCCAAATTCGGGTAACGGTGGGGATGCTATCATTGCATTGGCATGCATGGAAATGTTCGATGAAATGGGATTAGATTGGGAGGTCTATACTTCCAAGGGTTATGAAAATTGTAAGTCAGTTGTATATAGTGGAGGTGCCACTTTCCCTCAGTATTTTGCCCTCGCAAAATTTATTGCTACCCATGATGATGACCTTGAGTCTTTTACTTTGATGCCACATTCGTTTGATGGGCACGAGCAATTACTCGCTAACATGGATGACCGGTATCATCTTTTTGCTCGTGAAAAGACAACTTATGACTATCTGGAAAAGGTAACCGGAGAAGCAAAAATATATTTGTCGCATGACGTTGCGTTTTCATTGGATGTCGATTCTCTCAACTCGTTTGGATCATTGCCCTTATTCCTTCCGGGCCAACCGATAAATTTTCATCTTCAGTGGTTTTTCAAACAGTTGACGTTACGCCGTTATTTGTTGAGCAGTTCAAAAGAGCGACTCTTTTTTAGGACTGACTCCGAAGCTAGTGGAGAATATAATGATTTGAAAGGGAGCGTGGACTTGTCCCGGTTGATTAAGGGAAAGATGATGACGCGCAAGCAAGTTACTGGAATTGCACTAGCATTTTTATCAGTTATAAAGAGGTGCAAACATATAAAGACAGACCGGTTGCATGTGGGTATAGCAGCGGGGCTCTGTGATGTGTCATGCCAGCTTTATCCTGGTGTGAACTTTAAAATTAGTTCAATTTATGAGCATTCTGCTAAAGATCTTATTCCTGAAGTCGAGATGATGGAGCATCAGAAACTTACAAATTAGATGCTATCACGCATCTAATAGGGGGTTTATGTGTTTTTCTAGTTGAAAAAATCTAAACTAATAGCAAATTCTCTGCCCATCTCGATGTAGATGCCGGCTTAGCTCAGTTGGTAGAGCAACTGATTTGTAATCAGTAGGTCTCCGGTTCGAATCCGGAAGCCGGCTCCACTCTTTTCCAGTATATACAGTCTAAAAGCGCACTTTCTGCGTTTTCTACATCATTGAAGTTTAGTGCAGTTCTGGGCATTTGATCAATTATTTTGGGCACTAAACCTCAAACTCAATCAAGGAACCAATTCCAGTGATAATTTTAACTTATGATTATGTTCGGTTGCCCCCTTCAATGTTCAGTAAATCTTCAGAAAAAAAGAGGTCCCTTGAGTGCCATTACATTCACGAGTGGCGTGAAAATAAACTGAGTGACCACTCTCCGATTGAGGCCGTACTGGACATTAGCCCATAGTTTAAAGGTGGTGAACCAATGAGCTAGAAGCGCACCGTAACTAGGAATAATAAATGATGAAGGGTTGCGGAGTTACCCTAAGCAAACTTCAGAAAACTAAAATACCTTTCTCAGGGAGAGTTTTAGTCATTCATGCACTAGGCCATCATATTGATGTTGAATTTTTTACACAAATCCACTGTAAGATGAATTTGATCATCAAATAAAAAGAGTGATGATAAACAATAAATAAAGAGTATTGACCAAATTTATTGGCAAATACTCTTTATATTATCAACATTACCAGTTAAAAATTTCCAACGGAGATCATTAACACCTTGATTTTTTGAGTAATCTCTTAAGATTTTCTGATTATCGTTTTGAGGATCAACTGTTATGGAGACGAATTGAACCATGTTATTTCCTCTGTATTCTTCATACAAATTTCTCATATTGTTTGTCATAACTGGGCATGGCCCCATGCATTGGGTGAACATAAAATCAAGGACTGTAATTTTTCCAGAAAATTCTTTATCTGTAAAAATAAAATTATCCTGATCTGTTAGTTGGAAAATCGGAGAGTCTTTAATTATTGGCAGCTCTTGCTTTAAAAAATCATTACATGAACTGAAAAAGAATAAACCGATTAAAATAGGAAATATATTTTTCAGCATGGATATAAAAAAATTATCATAATTCTTATTTATTTAAAAAAATGATGATATAAAAAACATTTCATCAAAAATTTTAAGATAAAATATAATATTTGTAATTAAAACTTTTGTGGTAAATCTATTAAACATTTTTATTAATATATCACCTAAAATACAGGCTCTTTTGAATATAAATACCTATCATGGCTTTAAATAGAATTGAACCCGGTACGAAATGTACAGTTAAATCCACTGGAGAAGTTGGTGTATTAAAAAAAATTTATTTTTATCCAACAAAATATGAGCTAGAGTTTTCTAATAATCAATTCGGGCACTATTCCATCACCGATTTAGAAATTGATGGTATTGAACAATCCAAAGTAAAAAGAATAACGCCCAAAGTGCCTGAAAAAGGAATTGGTGAGAGGTGGTCATTTTGGTCTCCTTTTAAAGGCGAAAGTCAAGTGGAGCATCACTTTTCAACCTCTAAAGAAATAATGTGGACAATGCTGACCTCTATTGAAATGTATAACGTTTGGCTTCACGGAGTTCAGCGGGCGCTTCCAATTTTAGATACTGAACGATATGTTCACCGGTATTCTTTTGACAAATTTAAGTTGAAGCCTGGAGAGATTTTTAAGATCAGGCCAAAAACTCTTGCGCCATACTTTAGTTGCAGGGTTATGACAATTGAAAAAAATAAAGCCTTTGGTTTTACTTTTCAAACTACACCACTTTATAAGGAATATGTTCATTTTACCATGGAAGAGTCTGATACTGGAGTTTGGGTACGCCTTAATAGGAAATCATCGGGTTTCTTTTCTTTTCTTTCTGAGTTCAATTGGGAAGAAAAGTCAAAATCACTTTTAAACTTGGAAAAAATAACCCCCTCAATTAATAAAACTGATGATAAAGAGAGTTTATCAAAAGGCTCTAATGATGTTGAAGGGGGCGGCATTGCTTCATTATCTAAAGAAGACATTGTTTTTTATCTAGTTAATAAGGGACTCGATGGCGATATGGAAACCGTTAATAACCATAATGACAAAGTCGCTCGAGGTAAAGCGAAGGCAATGATGGTGAAAATTAAACGCGGCAAAGCTGAAAAACCTCCTATGCCAGATA
>CAJWQD010000071.1 GCA_913045135.1 uncultured Flammeovirgaceae bacterium
ACCATATATCATTGCTCAACAAACCCGTATCTTGAACTTCAACAGGATGAATCATAGCGGTAATTCCCATTACTGCTAGAATATTAAATATATTGGACCCAATAAGGTTCCCCAATGAAATCGCTTTTTCTTTATTAATAATGGCGATAATAGAAGCTGAAAGTTCTGGAATACTTGTTCCTACTGAAACTATAGAAACACTTATTATTCGCTCACTTACCCCAAGATTTTTAGCCAAATTTACTGCTCCTTTAATCAATGTCTCTGATCCCAACCAAAGTGAAAATCCTCCTATTAATAAATAGGTTAAAGTCTTTGATATTTTCAAAGCCTGCTCATCCTCTGGAGCTTCGTCCAACGCCGCTTTTTTTTGAAATTTGATCAAATAAATTATAAATAATAAGAGTGAAACAAATAAGATCGCTCCCTCATAGGCTACCAACTGATTGTCTTCAACCAAGAAAAAATAAAATAACAAAGATGAAAATATCATCATAGGCCAATCTATTTTGTAGAAACTTGAGGTCACATCTATTGGTGATATTATAATAGTAATTGCCAATACAAATCCAATATTAGCAATATTAGAGCCAACTACATTACCTAAAGCCAAATCAGGGTGTCCACTTAAGGCTGACTGAACACTAACAATCAATTCTGGAGCAGAGGTAGCAAAAGAAACTACTGTCATTCCGATAACGATCTTTGGTATTGAAAAACGAAGCGAGAGAGATACTGCTGCGCGCATCAGCCAGTCACCTCCTTTAATCAAAAGAAATATACCAATCGCTAATGCTAGAAAAGACATAAATCGTGTTTGGACAAATATAGTGTATAGGATTTTAAAAAAGTTATTTAAGATTTAAGTGATACAATCAAAGACTAATGATAATTATTCAATTCACTTTTTAAAAAGAATTTACCATAGGCGTGCCACTTTTTAGCTCAAGAGAGTACACCTTATCCATATAGATAATGCTTACCTTCTGATCTACTTTAGAATGTAAAGTGACCTTATCCAAATGACCGGAATCCCATTCCATATCTAATTTAATGTTTCCTCTTACGCTCAGTCCCTTAACGACGCCTGAACTCCACACTTTGGGTAATGCGGGTAATAATCTTATAACACCACTTCTTTCATGAGACTGAACCAACATCTCGGCTACCCCTGAGGTATATCCAAAATTTCCATCGATTTGGAAAGGGGGATGCCCATCAAAAAGATTATTATAAATAGATTTTTTAAAAAGTAACTGAATATGCTCATGAGCCATTTCACCATCCAATAGACGTGCAGAGCAATTAATAAGCCATGCCCTACTCCAACCTGTACCTGCACCATCATTTTCTAGGCGGTAATCTAAGGTTTTTCTAACCGCTTGGAATAATTCTGGTTCATTGTCTTTACTGATTTGATCCCCAGGGTGGAAGCCATATAAATGTGACATATGCCTGTGACCGGGTTCAGGTTCTTTGTATTGCCTATCCCATTCCAATATTCTTCCTTCTTTACCCAATATAAATCCAGGACGGAGTTTTTTAAGTTGATTCTCAATTCTTTCAGTCAAAGGACTGCTAATTCTTAAAATTTCACTGGCCTCTAGGTAATTAGTGAAACTCTCATAAATTACCTGTTGGTCCATAGCACTGCCCCTACAAAGAGTTACAGACTCGCCTTTTTCATTGATATAGCGGTTTTCAGGTGAGGAAGAGGGAAGTGAAATTAAGGTTTGATCTCTTGGATCTTCGGTTAACCAATCAGAGTAAAAAAGCGCTATTTGTTCCATAGCAGGGAATGCCCTTTCTCTTAAAAAAATTTCATCTTGCGTAAACTCATAGTGATACCAATAATGTTGCATCATCCAACCCCCTGCTCCAAAAGAAACACCCCAATAAGCTGTGGCAGCCCTCAGCCAAGTTGGAACCCAAATATCAGTCGCATGAGGAATAATACTTCCCCTCATCCCAAAGTTCTTTTGTGCGGTAATCTTTCCACTTTCCACAAGACGATCTAGGAAGTCGAATAAAGGCATATTCAATTCGTCGAGACCAGTGAGGTTAGCTAGCCAATAATTCATTTGTAAATTTATATTCAAATGATAATCCGCGTTCCATGGGGCATTAATGTGTTGATTCCATAATCCTTGAAGATTGGCAGGTAAAGTTCCGGGTCGAGAGGAACCAATCAGTAAATAACGTCCGTAGTCAAATAGAAGTTGACTGAGACCAGGATCCACCGCACCTGCTTTTACCCTTTCCAATCTGTCATCAGTTGTCAATAATTTTAATTTAGGATCTCCCTCTAAGGAAAGTTGTGTTCTATTAAAATAGGATTGATGTTCCTTTTCGTGTAGACGTTCAATTTCATCTAAAGGAACTGTTTGCGCTTTTTCTATTTCACTGCTGTTTTTTTGAACATAAGATGGAGAGTAGTAGTCGGAGTTCGTTGCAATAAATAGGATAAGTTTTTGGACACCAGAAATTTCAAGAATCTCATTATTAGCTTTGATATTTCCGCCGATTTTATGGGATGATAAATGAGTTTGAAATTTTACTCCCGATAATATTGGATTGGATTCAGACTTAAATTTACCTGCTCTTTGTGTGACTTCTCCATCCATAATGATTTGTTGATCAAAACTTCTTATAGTTACTGTTTTTTGGCCCTCATCCAAAGGACGATTCAGCCTAATTATGCCATTTAATCCATTAGGGTGATCAGAACTGAGATCGACAACCATAATTTGATGAGGATGAGAAATAAATACCTTTTGTCTTACGTCGTACCCCTCTGATTTATATTCAGTAATTGATAAAGCTTTATTTAAATCAAGGAGGCGTTTATATTCAGAGATTTCCTTGTGTTCCCAATCTAGAAATAAATCTCCCAAAGTTTGATGGGAACGAGTAATGGATTTATTTGAAAAATAATGAACCATTAGGGAGTCAGCTAATTTAGCATCGCCTTTAAAAAGAGCTTTTCTTACTATAGCGAGGTTTTCTGGTTTTCCCGGAGGATGTGCCCATTCTAGATCGTGAGGCCAAAGAGAGTCATCGTTAAGTTGTATCCGCTCATTGATAGGGTTTCCAAAAACCATAGCACCGAACCTACCGTTTCCCAGGGGAAGTGCTTCTTCCCAAAGCTCAGCAGGTTCATCGTACCAAAGGGTTTGGCATGAATTATCCTCAACCATTTCTGAACAGGATAAAATAATAGAAAGGATTAGAAGGTGAAAAAATTGATTGATTGATTTATGTAACATGGAATTTGATTTTACATTAAATTACAAACATTTCTGATATTAGGAAATTAAGAATTATTAGATGACTGCTCCAAAAATGAATTATTTATAAAAGGGGGGTATTCGGTTTATTATTCGGGTTATTAAAAAAACTATATTATTTTTCTATGAACTATCTTTTGTATTTCAATTTCCTAATCTCATTAAGCACGGTAATGAACGAGAATAATGTTTCCCTCTGTATAGAGGAAAAACAAAATATTATTTTTAGAAATGGAGTAATTCACGTGGTTGGTTTTTGTGGCTCAGGCAAAATTGAGGTATATACTATTATTGGAAATCAAATAATTAATCAGAAAGTACAACAATTTAATTCATTTCGCTTACCTATCAAATTGAAATCGAGTAACATCTACATTGTGAGGATATTAAATAAAAATCGTTATAAGTCTTTCAAATTTTCAGTACCATAAGCTCAATTTTAAATCCTGATGATTATGAGGTTTTTTGTTGCGCTAAGAATCAATTATATTTGTATGAATTTACAATTAAATAGGGAAAATTATTTATGGCATTACCAACTGCAGGTACTGGAGATAAGCAAGACCAGTTTTGGCCCCTACCGAAATACTATTTTTCCGTTGATATAGGTGATTATACTGACTTACCCTTTATAGAGGTAATTGGTTTAGAAATAGGCACAGACTTAATTGAATATAGACATGGAAATAGTCCAAGTCACACTCCAATCAAAATGCCTGGCATAGGAACGGCGACAGATGTAACATTTAAAAAGGGAGTATTTGCAGATGACAACCAATTTTATGATTGGATCTCTCAAATTTCTTTGAATACATTTGAGCGGTTTAATGTAGTTGTTCGGCTTTTAGATGAAACTGGTACCCCCAGAATGACTTGGAATCTGAATAATTGTTTCCCCTTGAAGGTTACCCCCTCTGACATCAATTCACAAGAATCTAATACAGCAATCGAAACGCTTGTATTAGCGCACGAACTTGAAACTTTTTCATCAGATTGATGATTATTAATTGACTCATTTGAATCCTCCAATTATTATAAATAAACTGGTCAAATCTGGTCGATTTATACCTATTAAGTCAACAGCAATAATTATGCAATACTTAAAGAGTATATTTTATAATGAGTATTTAAAACAATCAATCCACAAACAAGGACCGTATGAATATAGATCTTACAGGTAAAAATGCACTAATCGGTGGAAGCAGTAAAGGTATTGGAATTGCCATAGCTAAACGTTTAGCAAGTTCTGGAGCAAATGTAACAATGATGGCAAGAAATGTATCAGCATTGAACAAGGCAGTCGGTGAATTGGATCAAAGTAAGGGTCAAATTCATCAATATTTGGTTGTTAACTTTAGTGATTATGAAACGTTTACAAAACAAATTGAGGCCTATTTTGAAAAAAATAATATTGATATTTTGGTTAACAATACCCAAGGTCCGCCTCCAGGTAAAGCTCTAGAAAAAAAAATAAAAGACTACCAAACTGCTTTTGATTTACTTTTCAAATGTGCAATTCATACAACCAGTTTAGCAATCCCTTATATGAAAAATAAAAGTTGGGGTAGGATTATAAATGTCTCCTCCATTTCGGTTAAGGAACCCTTAAATAATCTAGTGCTTTCAAATAGTTTGCGTGCAGCGTTGGTTACATGGGCTAAAACCTTGTCTATTGATATTGCGGAATATAATATTACTATCAATAATATATTAACTGGTTTTTTTGATACAGAACGTTTAAAACAACTGAATTCATCAAAAGCGCAAGAAGAGGGAAAAACGCTTTTGGAAGTAAATAATGAGATCAGAGCTATAATTCCCATGAAACGTTTCGGAAAAGTTGAAGAATACGCAAATCTAGTCTGTTTTCTCGCATCGGAATTGTCTGGGTATATTACAGGAACAAATATTCCAATTGACGGTGGATTTTTGAAATCTTTTTAATTACCAAATCATAGACATTAAATTTTATTATAAAACTTAAATTCTAATGAAACGCCGATCATTTATTTCTGGAACGACTACTGCTTTATCAGGAATAGGACTTTCAGCTCTATCTCATAACAATCCCAATAAAGGAAGAATTATACAACCGCTCAAAGTTTGTACTACTTTGGATCAGGAGAAAGTATCTTTTCATTTTGAGGTTATCAATGAATCGATCAAGGTTGTTCACATAGCAGACACCCATTTATTTATGGATGATGAGAGGGGTATCCCTTTCCAAAAATATAGTAATCGAATGGCAAAAGCTTACAATCAAACAACACATTTTCAAACAAAAGAGAGGACCTCTCCAAAGAAATCATTTGAACAAACTATTGGGTTTGCAAAAAAAGTCAATGCAGATTTAATCACATTGGTTGGAGATATTTTCAGTTTTCCATCTGAGTTAGCAATAGAATGGGTAAAATCAAAATTAGATGCTTCGGGCATCCCTTATATCTATGTGGCAGGAAACCATGACTGGCATTATGAGGGAATGGAGGGTAGTTTGGATACCCTGCGAAATACGTGGATCAAAAATCGATTATGGCCATTGTATCAGGGGAATAACCCCTTAATGGCAAAATATGAAATAAAAGGGATCAGATTTTTGGCTATTGACAATTCTACTTATGAAATCAATAATGAACAATTGGAATTTTTTTCAGATCAGATAGATACTGGATTGCCTCTAGTTTTATTGGTTCATATTCCAATGTATGCACCCGGTAAAAATATATCTTTTGGTTGTGGAAATCCCTATT
>CAJWQD010000072.1 GCA_913045135.1 uncultured Flammeovirgaceae bacterium
AAATTATGGAATTACTAGACGGGAAAAAGTTATCCCAACAAATCAAGGAAGAAATAAAATTAGCAGTAAGCGCGAGAAAAGATAATGGATTAAAAGTCCCCCATCTGGCTGCAGTTTTAGTTGGAAATGATGGTGCTAGCCTAACTTATGTTGGAAGCAAAGTTAGGTCTTGCGATCAAGTAGGTTTTAAGTCAACTCTTATAAGACTTGAAGATTCTATCTCCCAGGAAGCTTTACTATCAAAAATTAAGGCCCTTAATAGTGATCTGACCTTAGACGGATATATAGTTCAGCTCCCTTTACCCAAACATATAGATGAAGAGAAAATTCTTATGGCTATTGATCCAAATAAAGACGTAGATGGCTTTCATCCTGTTAATTTTGGACGTATGGCATTGGATATGGAATCTTTTATTCCTGCTACCCCATTTGGTATCATGGAAATGCTCAAAAGATACCGGCTTGATATTTCAGGAAAACATTGTGTAGTTATTGGTAGAAGCCATATAGTTGGTCGTCCGATTAGTATATTGATGAGCCAGAAGGGAAATCCTGGGAATGCTACGGTAACGTTAGCCCATAGCAGAACAAACAATTTAGAAAAACTTACTCAAAAGGCCGATATAATTATATCAGCTCTTGGAATTCCAGAATTTCTTAAGGGAGATATGGTTAAAGAAGGTGTAATTATTATTGATGTGGGAATCACGAGAGTTGCAGACGAAAATCATCCTAAGGGTTATGTAATTAAAGGGGATGTAGATTTTAAAGATGTAGCTTTAAAATCAAGTTATATAACACCTGTACCTGGTGGTGTTGGACCTATGACCATTGCAATGTTATTGAAGAATACTTTACTCTCATGTGAGCGAAGAGCCAACTAGGCTCAATCTGGGTTTATAGATTTTTTTATGGGGTTCTCTTCTAAGTTGTAAATTGTAAGTATCAATAATCCAAATGCAACTGAAGAAATAATCAATATCACATTGGTCAGCCCTTTAACGCCAAAGGACAGACGAATTAGTATGGTACATATTACAAATCCTGTGTTTCGTATTAATTGAGAGTACCTTTCAGTATATTGAAAAGAAAGTAGTAGAATGAAAACATCAGCTAAAATCAAGATTGTAAAAAATTCATTGTAAAATATTGAATTGATATCTGTACTTGTATTGTTTGAAATAAGTTCATAAATCCAGGAATAGGCACTGAAAAAAGAGGTAACTACCAAAATGGGTAATAAAATAAGACTAACTGCTTTTTTAGAAGTAACAAAGCTTGTTATATTTGGATTTAATGGTTTTTTAGGCAACTTTAACCTGCCTTTATTGAAAAGAAAGATAAGGTAAAAAAGAATCAGGACCCCAAAAACATCGCATACTAATTGAAGATTTTCTGGAGTATTTAACCAATTTGCTTTCAGATCAATTTGAGGAATGTCAGCAAAAATCCTTCTAATTAGAATCAGAGAAATAATTTCAAATTGTTTGGAAACAGAATGAGTAAAAGATCTTGGAAGGTTTACAACTAAGAGATAAATCTCATAAACGAGAATGATAGAAAATGGAGTATATATCGCAGAAATTGGATCAATTAGTAAATTGGCCTCAAAAGGTATATTGAACCAATTAAATTTTTTGGCATAAATAAGAACCAGGTGAATGACAAAACCAACAAGAGAGAACCAAAGGGTAGCAAATTCGATCCTCTTTTGATTTGAATCTGAGAAAACTTTAGCGTAAGTAGAGTCAATCACTTTTTGCCATCGTTTCATATTTATTTAATAATTCTCAAGTTTGGTTCCCATCAAATATACCTTTTTTTAAAAGAACTTTGAAGCCTTATACTTTATCTTTGCTATATGTATCTTCAAAAAAAAGATCAAAAGCTTGAAATGGGTGAGGTTCTTCCTTTGATGGAAGCTTTTAATACAATTCAAGGAGAGGGTTATTATAAAGGAAGTGCTGCTTACTTTATTAGAGTAGGAGGTTGTGATGTAGGATGTCACTGGTGCGATGTTAAGGAGAGTTGGAATCCCAATCTTCACCCTGTTACTTCTGTTACAAAAATAATTAATGCCGCTAAAAAGTGTTCAGACACAGTAGTAGTTACCGGGGGGGAGCCCTTGATGTGGAATATGGGACCACTAACGCAAGGCTTAAAGTCGCTTTCCATCAAAATTCATATTGAAACCTCTGGAGCCTATCCAATCTCTGGATATTGGGATTGGTTTTGTCTATCGCCAAAGAAAAATAAATTACCACTGGTAAATGCCTACAATAGGGCAGATGAACTAAAAATTATTATTTACAACAAAGATGACTTTAGTTTTGCTGAGTCACAAGCTCAAAACGTACGTTTGGATTGTAAGCTTTATCTCCAACCTGAATGGAGTAAAAGGGAAAAAGTGATCCCGTTAATCGTTGATTATATTATGAAAAATCCAAAATGGAGGGTTTCCCTTCAGACTCATAAATACCTTAACATTCCTTAACTAAACGTGCTAAATAATCCCAGTTTTCTCCCCTCATAATAATATGGGTTATTAAACCCACCTCAGAAGCAGCCTGCTTTAGGTTTTCAATATCGACATATAACCATGGAAAAGTAATTGTTTTATTATCGTAACTAATCCCATATTCTAATTCTCCATAATAATTTGATGCAGGTACGATTCTTTCACCACTCTCGGTTTGGTCAAATAAGTATATTAAATTAGACGAATCTAATAGAATTTGCCCACCATAATCAAGAAGGCTGGCAAGATGTATGAGTAAGCCTCTTAAATTCTTCAGTTTACCACATATACCCGGTCCATTCATCAAGAGTAAAATGGTATCAAAGATTTCTTCTTTATAATTAAAAATTGATTGCTCAATTGTATTTTTTAAGCCTCTTGCATTAGCAGTTGCTATTGCACCAGGTGAATGGTCAATTCCAAAGACTTCAAGTTTCATTTTATTCTGTAAATACAGACTGTGACTACCTGCTCCACAACCTACATCCAAAACCTTTCCCTTTGAAAGCTTTAATGCTTTTTGTTCCAACTTGGGCATTTCATCAAAGGATCTAAAAAAATAGCTTAGAAGAATTGGATCCTCTTCGGTGAGACTTGTCCAAGTTATTATCTTATTTGCTCCCTTTTTTTTATAATAATCCCACAATGCTTTACCGAATAAATCTAATTTATTACTCACTATTTCTAATAAAGTAAATATTTAAGCCTAATTCTTTTAAAATTAATCAGACCCTCTTCCCAAGTTCTCCTAATCTCTTTTTCACTCAATCCTTCTTCAATTTGTGTTTTTAGTTTTTTGGTTCCTGCAATCCTATAGAAACCTTCTTTAAAAAAACTTTTGGGTTCTGGAAAATTACTATAAGAATCAATGATCCATTTTAGTTCAATTTTATTTGTCATATTATATTTTCTAAGGTCTACTCCATAACAAATTTTATTGTCTAGTTTAGGGTACTTAGCACCAAAATTAGATTTAGGTGTAAAGTTAAATTTTGATTTAGGTAGATTTGGATGACCGAAAATCTGGAATTGCATTTCAGTTCCTCTACCCACACTGATAACAGTAGGCTCTAATAAACAGAGACTTGGGTATAAAGCAATGGCTTGAGAATTAGGAAGATTGGGGGAGGGTCTCAAAGGTAATTCGTAGTGGGTTTTGTGGGTATAGTTTTTCAACTTTATTACCTTAAGTTGACATTTTATTTGATTATTTAACCATCCTTCACCGTTAATCATTTGAGCATATTCTCCTATGGTCATTCCATATACTATTGGAACTGGGTGCATTCCTACAAAACTTTTACAGTCATTTTCTAATACAGGCCCATCAATAAAGTGTCCATTAGGATTGGGACGATCTAAGACAATCAATGTAATATTCTTCTCAGCACAGGCCTCCATTATGTAGTGAAGAGTTGAAATGTAAGTATAGAATCTTACTCCAACATCTTGAAGATCAAAGACCATAATTGATATACCTTTGAGCTGTTCGTTAGTTGGTTTTCTTTGGTTTCCGTAAAGAGAGAGTATTGTGAGGCCAGTTTTCGGATCTTTTTGACTAAATATTTTTTCTCCTGCGTCTGCCTCTCCTCTAAAGCCATGTTCAGGGACAAAGACTTTATTTATATTTATACCAAGGGATAAAAGGGTATCAATAAGGTGACTGTTTATGGATAGAATTGAAGACTTGTTGGCTATTATTCCAATATTTTGATCCTCAAGAATATCGATATATTTAGGAATCTGTTCCGCACCAGTAATTATCTTTTGTTGACCAAGGCATATAAAACCTAAATTAAAGAAAAGAAAAAATAAAAATGTACTTTTGAAAGAGTCTTTCATAAAACAAATTTAATTTGAATTTACCTTTATTTATTTCGCGCCGGATGCGAATTGGTCATTTAGATAAAGGTAGTGTTTCTGCTCGTATAATTAAAATAGCCATATTGGCTGTTGCAATTGGAATCACAACGATTATAATAGCTGTTTCAACAGGTAAGGGCTTACAGAAACATATTGAAAATAAAACAGCTACTTTTAATAGTCATATTGTTGTATCTCCTTTTGAGAATAGTGAATCTCAAACCTCAGTTCTACCTATTACTAATACTCAAGAGATTTATGGGATGTTGAAAAACGAACCTGGAGTAACACATGTTCAAAAAGTAGCGATTAAGGCTGGATTATTAAAGTCTGAGATTGATTTTGACGGGATTGTCTTTAAGGGTGTATCAGATGACTATAAATGGGAAAGTTTAAAAAGTTTTTTAGTGGAAGGTAGTTTTCCAGAATTCACTGACCTTCCCTCTGAACAAATTTTGATATCACAAGTTATTGCAAACCGATTATCTGTTGGAGTAGGTGATCAAATTTCAGCTTTTTTTCAGAATTCGATGTCACAGAATATACCTAATATTCGTCGGTTTAAGATTACAGGTCTTTTTTCATCAGGTTTTTCTGATTTCGATAATAACTTCATATTAGGAGATATCAAGCATATTCAACGCATAAATAAATGGAAATCAAATCAAATTGGCGCCTATGAAGTTTTTATTTCAGATTTAGACTTATTAAATTCCATTGAAAAATCGATTTATGTCAAATTACCGTCTGATTTGGATGCTGTTAAAATATCGAGACAATATGCCACTATTTTTCAGTGGATATCACTTTTTGATTTCAATATTCTAATTATTATTATTATTATGATTATAGTTGGCGTGATTAATATGTCAACTGCCTTATTAGTCTTAGTTTTAGAGAGAACTCGAATGATTGGACTATTTAAGACGATTGGTGCAGATAATGGATTGATTCGTAAAATATTTTTATATAATGGGATAGTTATAATGGGATATGGCCTTTTTTGGGGAAACTTATTAGGGTTACTATTTTATTTTAGTCAAAAATATTTTGGTTGGATTCGACTAGATCCCTCAACTTATTATGTCGATGTGGCTCCTGTAATGATTGATTTTTTCGATTTAATTTCCATCAATCTTGGGGTTTTGATTGTAAGTAGCCTTTTGTTGTTTATACCATTATTAGTTATAAACCATATAAGTCCATCGAAAGTATTACAATACCGTTAGTTTAAAAATGCTTATTTAATTTTTGTAAAGTATGTGGTATCTTTGCTTCGAAAATTAATCAATGAAATACTCGAAAAATATTTTAGAGACTATTGGTAATACTCCTTTAGTCAAGCTAAACTCAATTACCAAGGAAATCTCAGCTTTGGTTTTGGCAAAAGTTGAAAGTTTCAATCCAGGAAACTCTATTAAGGATCGAATGGCTCTAAAAATGGTTGAAGACGCTGAAGCAGATGGGAGATTAAAACCTGGAGGCGTAATTATTGAGGGAACTTCTGGAAATACAGGAATGGGATTGGCCCTTGCGGCCATCGTAAAGGGATATAAGCTAATATGCGTCTCTAATGATAAACAGTCTAAAGAAAAATTTGATGTTCTTCGAGCTATGG
>CAJWQD010000073.1 GCA_913045135.1 uncultured Flammeovirgaceae bacterium
GGAACTGCGACCTTATTTTACCCTCCCGCTATCGTTTATTTTTTTATTTTTTTAATCTCCTTTTTCTTTTTTAGCTCATCGAAATTGAGACGTATAGGGCTTTATATTAATGGATTTTTAATCCCTTTAGGTCTTATTTCTTGTTTTTTCTATTGGAATGATAACGGTTCATACGCGTGGCATGCTTTGGTAATTCGAGGGCTTTTTGGTCAAGAAATAAATTATTTAAGCGCGATTGAAAATTATTATTCTTTTAGGATACCTATTTTCACTGGCTCAGCAGCGATGATAATTACTTTATTTTCCGGCTATTTCACCAGTTTTCAAAATAAAACTGCTCAAGTGATGCTATTAATGGTGATTGGCGCCTCAATCGTTATTTGGCTAGACGTAGAATCCTCACCGGTACAGATGTTATATTTCGTGCCTTCTCTTACTTTTTTTTTAGTACATCTGATGATGATGTTAAGCAAGGGTTGGATAAAAAGACTGGTCCCCCTGATCGTTGTAGGGATCTTAATTTTAGCTCCTTATTTGAGTTACGTTCAATTGAATATGAATGGCATAATGGTGAAAAAAGGGACCGAAAAGTTTTCAAACATGCGGGTGATGTTATTGGGGGATAACCTCAGCGTCTTACATAACCAGGAGCTTGCAAGTCCTTTTCTTGATCCTCAACTCTCAAGAGAAAAAATCGACATATTAGATGATTCGGTTTCTGCACAAATCCTACTGAAGGTTATTGAGCAGTCACCTCCGTCAGTAATTATAGATGACTGGATGCTCATTCCTAAAATATTTTCTGCATTGCCTGAGCTATCAAAAGAATATCGAAAGCAAAAGCGTGGATATTATGTAAGGATCAGCAATTGATCTTTTTGATCCTACGCTTATGTCGACCGGACGCAAATTTAGTTTGAAGGAAAAGTAACACTAGACTTTGAGCGATGTCATAAGAAACAAATCGGGCAGGAAGACAAATGATATTGGCATCATTATGTTGTCTCGACAACTCAGTAACCTCAGCATTCCAGGCCAAAGCAGCCCGAATCCCATTATGTTTATTGGCTGTAATACTCACGCCTTGCCCACTTCCGCAAATCAAGACACCAAAATCACTGCGTTTTTTTTTAACAGACTCAGCCACGGGATGAACAAAGTCGGGATAATCGACACTTTCAGGAGTAAAAGGACCAAAATCGGAAACTTCATAATTAAGAGAAATCAAATACTTCTTAAGTTGTTCTTTATAGATAAAACCTGCATGATCTCCTCCTATGGCAATTTTCATAATTTTCAAATTAAGTTTTAGTTACTCCTTGTTTGCGCTCTTTCTTTTCTAATTTAACAGCAATGAGAATACTTAATTGGTACAATAAGCCCAGTGGAATCGCAATAAGAACTTGACTGAAGGGATCAGGAGGAGTCAAAACCGCTGATAGCATCAAAATGACAATAATGGAATGCTTTCTATAGCTTTTTAGAAGAGAGGAAGAGACCAACCCTGCTTTGGTTGCAAAATAGACCACAATGGGCAATTGAAAAAGTAAGGCACAAGCCAATACCAATGTGGTGATGGTACTGACATATGAAATAATGTCAAATTCGTTCAAAATTGATGGATCTATTTGATAATTAGACAAAAAATTTATGGATATGGGAGTCACCACAAAATAACCAAAAACGACTCCGATAAAGAATAGTAAACTAACATAAAAGGTGGCGCCAGAGGCTGCTTTTCTTTCTTTTTCGTAAAGGCCAGGCTTAACAAAACGCCAAATCTCCCAAAAAGCATAGGGAAAGGCACAAATTAAACCGATAACAAAAGAAGAGGTAATGTGCATAGAAAACTGGCCAGTCATCTGTCTGCTCTGGATGATAAAAGGCAACTCACTAATACAAAGGGCCTCAGAATTCAATACTTCTGAAAGGATACACAACATTTTATAGGTCCAAAAGCTAGGTTTGGAAGGACCCAATATAATTTCACCAAAGATAATTCCTTTTGAAATAAAAGCAGCTATAGCGAATACTAAGATAGCAATAAGTGACCTGATCAGATGCCATCTAAGTTCTTCAAGATGATCTAGAAAAGACATTTCAGCATGTTCATCCTCAACTTGATCTAAAGGCATTTATGAATTATTTGAATAAAGGATAATTTCCTACCCATTTAATAATTTCTGTTTTTATACTTGCGAGATGGGCATCATTTGATGTGTTTGATATTACTTCATCTATATAGTTAACTATTTTAATCATATCATCCTCTTTAAATCCTCGAGTGGTCATCGCGGCTGTACCTACACGAATGCCCGAAGTGACAAAAGGAGATTGCGAGTCAAAAGGTACCATATTTTTATTTACCGTAATTTCCGCTTTCCCTAAAGCTTCTTCTGCCGACTTCCCCGTTACTTTTTTAGATCGAAGGTCAATTAACATCAGATGGTTGTCAGTACCTCCTGAAATTATGTGATAATTTTTTTTAATAAACTCCTCTGCCATTACCATCGCATTCTTTTTGACCTGCATAATATACTGCATGTAATCATCTGAAAGCGCTTCTCCAAAGGCAATCGCCTTAGCACCAATAATGTTTTCTAAGGGACCCCCCTGTGTCCCTGGAAAAACCCCTGAATCTAGTAAAGAACTCATCATTCGGATTTTGCCCTTTTTAGTTTTCAATCCAAACGGATTTTCGAAATCGTTTCTCATCATTATGATACCTCCTCGAGGACCTCTGAGTGTTTTGTGGGTTGTACTGGTGACGATATGACAATGCTCTAAAGGATCATTAAGAAGTCCTCTAGAAATTAATCCACTTGGATGCGAAACATCTGCTAATAACAAGGCTCCCACCTGATCAGCAATCTCTCGAAATCGTTGATAATCCCAATCCCTACTGTATGCGGAGGCTCCACAAATAATCAACTTAGGTTTTTCTTTCAAAGCCTGTGTTTCTAATTGTTCCCAATTGATTAGCCCGGTAATTTCATCTACTCCATAGAAAAAAGGCTGATAAATTTTTCCCGAAAAATTAACCGGAGAACCATGGGTTAAATGTCCTCCATGGGCTAAATCAAACCCCAATATTTTATCTCCAGGATTTATAATAGCCAACATCACCGCAGCATTGGCTTGGGCTCCAGAATGCGGTTGAACGTTTGCCCATCCGGCTCCAAAAAGAGTTTTTAGCCTCTCGATAGCGAGATTCTCTATTAAATCGACCACTTGACAACCTCCGTAGTAACGCTTATCAGGTAAGCCTTCGGCATATTTATTGGTTAAAATACTACCAGTGGCCTCCATAACCTGAGGCGAAGCAAAATTTTCTGAGGCGATCAATTCAATCCCTTTTAATTGACGATGATTCTCTTTATTAATTAAATCAAAAATTTCTTTGTCTCTTTGCATGCTGCAAAAATAACCTATCGAAATGAAAATTGAATAAAAATTCGTTTAAGAAGAAATGATTTTTAATTTTATTGTTTAATAAAGAAATATGTTGGGAAAATTAAGAGAAGAGATCGATCAAATTGACGACAAATTACTCGAGTTATTCAATCAGCGAATAGCTATAGTTCAGAAAGTTGGTAAATTGAAGAGAAATACAAAAGCTCCGATTTACCGTCCTGAAAGAGAAAAGGCGATTATAGATCGACTTGCAACGGAACATAAGGGTCTATTGACCAAGTCCGCTATTGAGGCCATTTTTTTGGAAATTTTTGCTATTAGTAGAAATTATGAGTTGCCTGAGCGCATTGCTTACCTAGGCCCTGACGGAAGCTTTACGCATCAGGCGGCCGAGTCTCGTTATGGTGCTATAAGTGATTATATCGCTTTAGATTCTATTTCATCTATTTTTAAATCAGTTGCGACCGGCCGCGTAAAATATGGTGTAGTTCCAATCGAAAACAATCAAGAAGGAACTGTTCAGGAGACCATTGATTATCTCGCAACTCATCAATTGAGTATTGTGGCTGAAATGACTTTGCCCATTCATTTTTCAATAGCCTCGCTTAAAGAGGACTTATCCCAAGTAACAACAATTTTTAGTAGAGACATTGCTTTTCGACAATGCAAGAATTTCATCAACGACTATTTTAGTCACAATGTAAAACTAGTCCCTGTGAGTAGTACAAGTCGCGCTTGTCAAATGGCATCAAAAGAAAAAAATTCAGCTGCTATTTGTGCTCCGATTGCGGCTCGAAAATACCAAGTCCCCATCCTTTACAATAATATTCAAGATTCAGCAGATAATACGACCCGGTTTTTGATATTAAGTGATCCTTTTCATAATCCCCCTAGCGGTGAAGATAAGACCTCTTTAATTGTAAAGCTTCCGGATGAAGCGGGAGCGCTCGTTACATTTTTACAAAAATTCCACAGTGCTGGAATTAACTTATGTAAAGTTGAAAGTCGCCCTGCTAAAATGGGGGCACATTTTAAATACATGTTTTTCATTGAATTGGATGGCCATTTTTATGATGCCCAAGTTCAAAAAATCATTGCCCCTTACAAAGATCAAATCAAATGGTTAGGATCTTATGTCCGCATGTGTTAATAACATTAAACTTAAAAAGGTAGTATAAGAGTATAACAGATAAACCATAAAAGAAAGTAGCAAAATTGAGGATCTCACTACTATAATATATTTAATGAGTAAGCAAAAAACGTCTTTTTTTTGTCAATCTTGTGGCGCAAGCTCCGCTAAATGGGTTGGAAAATGCCCCTCTTGCATGGAATGGAACACCTATGTGGAAGAAGTTATTATCAAGGAGTCTCAGGAAAATTCTCTTTGGAAAGAGGATGCTAATGTCAAATCGGTCCCACAATTGGTTCAAAATGTTCAAAGTGAAAATCTCGATAGGATCTCGTCCAAGGATGAGGAATTGGATCGTGTACTCGGCGGGGGTATAGTAAAAGGATCCTTAGTGTTAATTGGCGGAGAACCTGGCATAGGGAAGTCAACTTTAATGCTACAAGTTGCCATACAGCTAACTCAATTGAAAATTCTTTATGTTTCTGGAGAAGAAAGTCCGCATCAAATAAAAATGCGGGCAGATCGGATCGGGGTGTATTCAAAAAAATGCTATTTATTGTCAGAAACAGACCTCTCTCGCATTTTTCAACAGGCCAAAAAATTAAATCCAAATTTAATAGTCATTGATTCTATTCAAACAATACATAGTCAGCACATAGAATCCGCACCAGGATCAGTTTCACAAGTTAAAGACTGCACAGGACAGCTACTAAAATATGCTAAAGAATCAAATATCCCGGTATTTTTAATAGGTCATATTAACAAGGAAGGAAGTATTGCTGGACCAAAAGTATTGGAACATATGGTAGATAGCGTATTACAGTTTGAAGGGGATAGGAACCATTTTTATCGCATTTTGAGAACAATAAAAAACAGATTTGGTTCCACCTTTGAATTAGGAATTTATCAAATGCGGCATGAAGGGTTACTTCAAGTTAAAAACCCTTCCGAAATACTATTGTCAAATCAATCTGTAGATCGGTCTGGAGTGGCAATAGGAGCTTCTATGGAAGGCAATAGGCCCTTGATGGTGGAAGTTCAAGCCTTGGTAAGCCCAGCGAATTATGGGACACCGCAACGGACGGCTACAGGTTTTGACTTGAAAAGGTTGCATATGTTATTGGCTGTTTTGGAGAAAAGAATGAACTTAAAATTGGGAGTACAAGATGTATTTTTGAATATTACAGGGGGTATCAGAGTCGATGATCCCTCTATTGACATGGCAGTATGTGCCGCTATTTATTCATCTTATCATGACCTGATAATTTCTCGCGAGGTTTGCTTTGTAGGAGAAATTGGCCTTGGAGGTGAGGTTAGGACCGTCAACAGATTTGAAAGCCGAATAAAGGAAGCTGAAAAGCTTGGATTTTCAGAGATTTTCTTAGCAAATAAAGAGTTA
>CAJWQD010000074.1 GCA_913045135.1 uncultured Flammeovirgaceae bacterium
CCCCACCGCGACCAATAATTTTTAAATTTGGACAAGAGTCAATAAGTTCTTTTCGAGCATTCGTTGCGCTCCTAACCAACAAAACAGTAATTTTATTTTCATTGATAAAATTTACCAACTGTTCTTGAGAGACATTAGTGGTAATAACTTCATAACCAGCCTCGGTCAAGGCGATTACACCCGACTGAGAAATACCGTCGTTAGCTAATATTTTCATTATAAATTATTTAAGCATTTTTTTCAAATTCTTTCATGCAATTTACCAGTGTCTGCGCACTTTCCATAGAAAGGGCATTGTAAATCGAAGCGCGGTAACCTCCAACGGATCTGTGTCCTTTTAGTCCACTGATGTTGGCATTGTTCCAAATTGGATCAAAAACCGCAGCATGACTTTCATCAATTAGATTGAAAGTTGCATTCATTGCGCTACGATCATCGGTATTGGCAAACCCTTCAAATAATGGATTTCGATCGATTTCATCATAAATTAACTTTGCTTTCTTATCGTTTTGCGCACCCACTCCTTCTAGACCACCATTGTTGGCAATCCAACGAAGGTTTAGTAAAACGGTATATACGGGAAATACAGGAGGAGTATTAAACATACTTCCTGAATCTGCATGTACCTTATAACTTAACATTGAAGGAATTTCTCTCTTCACCATATTGAAAATAGTTTCCTTTACAACTACCAAAGTAACACCTGAAGGTCCCATGTTTTTTTGAGCCCCTGCATAAAAAAGGTCAAATTTGGAATAGTCTAGGGGTCGGGAAAATATATCCGAACTCATGTCTGCTACCAGAGGTACATTGGTTTTTGGCAACTCTTTGTATTGAGTACCAAAAATGGTATTGTTTGTTGTAATATGCAGGTAATCTAAATCATTTGGAATTTCGTATACTTTTGGTATATAATTGAAATTCTTGTCTTTGGATGAGGCTAATTCAACCACATTACCTAAAATCTTAGCTTCTTTGATCGCCTTGGTTGACCATGTACCTGAATTAATATAACCAGCTTTAAATTGAAGCATATTATAAGCCGTCATGAGGAATTGCATACTCGCTCCTCCTTGCAAATAAATCGCTTTGTATCCTTTTCCTTCCAGTCCCAGTAACTTAAGAGCTAAATCACCGGCTTCTTCCATTATGGCTTTAAATTCTGAGCTGCGGTGAGAAATTTCAATTAAAGATAAACCGATATTATCAAGCTCTAAAATGGCTTTTGCAGCTCCTTCAATAACCTCCTCCGGCAAGACTGCTGGACCGGCACTAAAATTGTGTTTTTTCATATAAATTATAATTTGCAAATATCAAAAGTTAAGTGCAATTACCCATTCAAAAAAGGTAATTTTTGATTTTTTTTTTTAACATATTGTTAAATTTTTTTTTAAAATAAATTCATAGAGATCGCAAGAATTCAATTGTATCGACTCCATCAGCATAATCAGATAAGCCTGGCATTTGGGTTTGACCAAAAGACACCGCATTTGGATAGGGTTCATTTGTGACTATACATTGTATTTTATCTTTTTGATCCTTGATCTGATCTCTTAATTTGGTAGCATCGTCATAATATTCATAGAAAGCACAGGCAATGGGTGAGGAGATTGCTGTATCTTCTTTGAGTATAAAAAATCCATTATCAGCAAAATCAAATTCACTCATCAGAAAAACAGCTTTATTATAATCGTAATTATTGCCGTATTTATTGATATCGATATAACTGGAAAGCGGATAGATTCCAGAAAATATTCTATTTAAATCAAAACCATTTGGCAGGTAGAGTTTAGAAACATTTCTACATCCCAATCCAAAATATTGAAGCATATCCCTTCCTAAATTTTCCAATTCAGATTTAGTTTCTTTACCATTTAATATTGCTACCCCATTCCTGTTTTTTCTTATCAAGCTTGGATATTTGGCAAAATAATAATCAAAATAGCGGGCTGAATTATTACTTCCAGTAGCGATTACGGCATCGAAATTTTTCAATTTTTCCTCCGTAAAAAGGGACATGGATTTTAATTGTGGATTGTTATTGATAATAAATGGTATCAATACTTTGTCTTTAGATGCACATTTGATCAAGGCAGTATTTCCAGTAATCCAAACTGCTAGAATATCGTGAAAGCCTACCATAGGTAAATTACCAGCCAATACTAAAGCAATGGTTTTGGTAGATTGATTTTCTGTAAGCGCATAAGGAGCTAACCATTTTTCTATATTTAATTTTTCCAAAGCTTTTCCCCAGCAAGAGATAGCATGAATACACTCTTCCCTCCTAAACCAGCCATTTTCTATAGTTGCTTTTTCAATTGCTTCAACAAATGGGAAGTATTCAGGGTTGTTTTCATCGAAATTACTGAAGTAATCTCCCAATGATTCTAAAGCATCAATTCTTTGATTAAGCGCGTCCATTTATTTGTAAAGAAGAATTATTGGTCTTAATTTTGGATCAAATTTAAATAAACATATTTACTATGGCCATTATCATTACCGATGAATGTATAAATTGTGGTGCATGTGAACCTGAGTGTCCCAATACTGCAATTTATGAAGGTGCTGATGATTGGAGTTATAAAGACGGAACCGAGTTGACTGGTGACCTTATACTTCCAAATGGAAAAGCAGTCAATGCAGATCAAACCCAAGTTCCTATCTCCGATGAACTTTACTACATAGTTCCCGATAAATGTACTGAGTGTAGGGGATTCCATGACGAACCCCAATGTGCTGCGGTGTGTCCGGTGGACTGTTGTGTGCCAGATGAGGATAATGTGGAAACTGAAGAAGAGTTGCTAGGTAAACAACGTTTTATGCACAACGATTAATAGCTTCAATTTTATGAAAGCAGGAATTGTAGGGTTACCTAATGTTGGTAAATCAACTTTATTTAATTGTCTATCTAATGCAAAGGCTCAGAGTGCTAATTTTCCCTTTTGTACAATAGAGCCAAATATTGGAGTGGTTAATGTTCCTGATGAGCGTTTGGATTTTTTGAATAAACTCGTAAATCCGGAAAAAGTAATTCCTGCTACATTGGAAATTGTTGATATAGCTGGATTGGTTAAAGGAGCGAGTAAGGGTGAGGGACTGGGAAATCAGTTTTTGAGTAATATCCGAGAGACTGATGCAATTCTTCATGTACTCAGATGTTTTGATGATGACAATATTGTACATGTAGATAGTACTGTGGATCCCATTAGAGACAAAGAAACCATCGATATGGAATTGCAGTTAAAAGACATGGAAACAGTCGAAAAACGTAAAGAAAAACTTATTCGTACTGCTAAAGCTGGTAATAAAGAAGCTCAAAAAGAATTAGAAATACTTAAAAAAATTATTTCTTCACTTGAAAGGGCTGAGAATGTTAGGTCAATCGATTTTATTGAAGATGACCGAACAACTTATGTAAAGTCATTGCAGTTGTTAACCGACAAACCGGTTTTGTATGTATGTAATGTGAGCGAAAATGCTGCCGCCAAAGGCAATGCGTATGTTGAAAAGGTCAAGACCGCTATTGCTAAAGAGAAGTGTGAAGTACTAGTCTTGGCGGTTAGTATTGAGGCAGATATCAACGAATTAGAATCTTATGAGGAAAGGCACTTATTTTTAGAAGACATAGGACTAACAGAACCTGGTTCAACGAAACTGATTCGTTCTGCCTATAATCTATTATCGCTTCAAACCTATTTTACTGCAGGTGAAAAAGAAGTTCGAGCTTGGACTATACCTAAAGGTGCCTCTGCCCCCCAAGCCGCTGGTGTTATACATTCTGATTTTGAAAAGGGCTTTATCCGTGCCGAAGTAATCGCCTATACCGATTATCAAGCTCTGGGAAGTGAACAAAAAGTTAAAGAAGCAGGTAAAATTAGGGTAGAGGGTAAGGGATATACCGTTCAGGATGGAGATATCATACATTTTAGATTTAATGTGTGATAACTGCTTATTTAAAAAATAATTCTTAGCAATACAAAACATTATTTTTAATAATAAAATCTTGGTTTATTATTATAAAAAAAGATTCATAAAGATTTTCTTTTGGTTTTTATAAAAGATATTCAATATTCCCTTTTTCAAATGAATTAATAAATCTTCCAAGGATTAAGTTAAATTAAAGTATGTTGATTAGTTTGAGGATAGACCTTATCTTGAATGGAATCATAAATCAAGACTTTTTCCCATAGCGACTTACCTTTTTCAATAAATTGCAGGTGTGAAGGATCAATCTGGTAGGCATCATGCGTTGCTAAATCAGGAAATGTAACCACCAAACTAAAACTATAGGAGTTGTCAATTATGGATCGATTGGTATCCGCCGGTTCACCAATATGTGTACCTACTACTTGAGGGTTAGTATTGATAAACTCGGTTAATAGAGTTTTAAAAATCTCTCGTTCATTATGGTTATCGGGGTTTTTTAGCCAAAAAAAGACCATATGGATAAAATCTCCTTTAATCTTTTCTGAGTTCATTGATTTAGTCATAACATTGTAAAATTAAAACTTATTTATGGCTTAGTGATCTTAGTTTAGAATTTTTTATAGCTAATAAAAAAAAATTATCAAAAGCCTAATCAATAGTCAATCAAATTTTAACTTCTCAACAATCGTTATAAGAATTTTGTTAATTTCTTTGCCCTAATTTACTCCTTAAATTAACGTCCAAATTTTAATTTAGCGATGTCTATATGGCTAAAGAAATCCAATATACCGAAGATAACATTCGATCTCTTGACTGGAAAGAACACATACGTATGCGTCCAGGCATGTATATTGGTAAACTCGGAGACGGCTCCTCTCCCGACGATGGAATTTATATATTGCTCAAAGAAGTTCTGGATAATTGTATAGATGAGTTTGTAATGGGAGCGGGAAAAAATATTGAAATTGTAATTAAAGATAATAGAGTATCCGTTAGAGATTATGGTAGGGGGATTCCCCTAGGGAAAGTAGTTGATGTTGTTTCTAAAATGAATACTGGGGGAAAATATGACTCCCGTGCTTTTAAAAAATCGGTAGGACTTAACGGTGTTGGGACAAAAGCCGTTAATGCTTTGTCATCAATTTTTCGAGTAGAATCTGTGCGTGATAATCAAATGATCAGTGCAGAATTTGAGTTTGGAAATCTCACATCACAAGACCCAATCGTAGAATCATCTAGAAGAAGAGGAACTAAGGTTTTATTCATCCCGGACAACACTATATTCAAGCATTACAAATTCCGATTGGAGTATGTTGAAAGGATGATCAGAAATTATGTTTACCTCAATCCAGGCTTGACTATCGATTTAAACGGAGTAAAGTTTTTTTCAAACAACGGTCTCAAGGACTTATTAAAAGATCAAACCAATGCCTCAGACTTGCTCTACCCAATTATTCATTTACGCGGAGAAGACATAGAAGTTGCAATTTCCCATAGCCGGTCCCAGTATAGTGAAGAATACCACTCCTTTGTAAATGGTCAGAACACAACCCAAGGAGGCACACACCAAGCTGCTTTTAGAGAATCTTTGGTTAAAACTATTCGGGAACATTTTGGAAAGAACTTTGATGCCTCTGACATCAGGAAATCAATAATCTCTGCAATAAGCATCAAAGTCATGGAACCAGTTTTTGAGTCCCAAACTAAAACAA
>CAJWQD010000075.1 GCA_913045135.1 uncultured Flammeovirgaceae bacterium
GGTAATTCATTTAGTTTGTCATAAAGATCTTTATTTGCACCAATAACATTATTTAGTTCAACTTCTGAAATCTCTTTATAGTCCAATGAATCTATTTGATTTTCATTTTTCATTATAAATGATTTTATAATTAATTAATATTGTTTGAATAAGGTGAAAATTATATATAATAATTTCACAATAAGCAAACACGATCTTTAAGAATGATATTGTTGCAAAGATCTTACTTTTATGCTAGTAGATGAGGACCTAATTCCTCTTAAAACAGCATTAGCACCAGATAAAGTGGTAACTATTAAAATGCCATGCCTGATACAAGCCTTACCTATTGCGTTTTCATCATACCTAGAACGTGAGCCCATAGGAGTATTTATTACTAAATTAATTTTTTTATTTTTTATTTCATCAACTATGTTTGGCCTACCCTCTCCTACTTTAAATATATATTGAATTGGTAAACCATTTTTTTTGAGAACATTAGCAGTTTTTTCTGTTCCAATCAATTTAAAACCTAATTCAACAAAATCTCTAGCTACGGAAATAATATTGAATTTATCCATATCATTAACTGAAATAAATACTTTTCCATTTCTAGGAAGAATATTTCCTGCACCGATACAAGCTTTCATAAAGGACTCACCCAAGTTTTTAGAAATCCCCATTACCTCACCGGTTGACTTCATTTCAGGGCCAAGAAAGATTGATTCATTAGGAAATTTGTTGAACGGTAAAACAGCTTCTTTAACGGCTACATATGGATTTTCATCCCAAGGTTTTAATTGAAACTGATCTAAAGTCGCACCCACTGAGATTTGAGCGGCAATTCTTGCAAGAGGTACATTAGTTGCTTTACTAACAAAAGGAATAGTTCTGCTTGCTCTTGGATTAACTTCAAGGGTATAAACTTTTCCCTCTTTATAAGCAAATTGTATGTTAATTAATCCAATTACATTAAGCTTAAGAGCTAACTGCTCTGTAATGATCTTTATTTGTTCTAAAGCCGAAGAAGTAATTTTATAAGGAGGTAAAACACAAGCAGAATCGCCAGAATGAATTCCAGCCTCTTCAATATGTTGCATTACCGCTCCAATGTGAACAGTCTTCCCGTCGCTTACAGCATCTACATCAAATTCAAATGCATCCTCAAGAAACTGATCAATAAAAATAGGATGCCCATCCGTTACTTCAGCAAAACGAGATAAATAATCGATTAATTGTTTTTCAGAATAAACAATTTCCATTGCTCTTCCTCCTAAAACATAACTAGGTCTCGCAAGAACAGGGTAACCAATATCTTCCGCTACAGATACAACCTCTTCAATCGTGACACCAGTTCCATATTTTGGACATCTGATTGATAGTTTTTGAAGAATATCTCCAAACTTTACTCTATCTTCAGCAAGATCAATATTTTCAGGTGATGTCCCAATTATATTCACACCATTTTCTTTTAGAGCATTAGCTATTTTTAAGGGAGTTTGTCCTCCAAACTGTACTAAAACACCTTCTGGATTTTCGAACTCTATTATGTTAAGAACGTCTTCAAAAGTAACTGGCTCAAAATATAATCTATCTACTAAATCAAAATCAGTGCTCACAGTTTCAGGATTACAGTTTATCATAATAACTTTATATCCCTGATCTTTCAACCCAAATACAGCTTGAACACAACAATAATCAAATTCTATCCCCTGTCCAATACGATTGGGGCCTCCGCCTAAAATGACCACTTTTTTACCTAGCAGTGGCTCTATATCATTGTATTGCTCATAAGTTGAGTAACAATACGGGGTCTTTGCAACAAATTCAGCTGCACAAGTGTCTACTAATTTATATACAGGTTTTATGGACTTACTTATCCTAATGGATCGTATTTCAGAGGTTGTTTTTTTCATCATTTTGCCAATTTGAGCATCAGAAAAACCATTAGACTTTAGCTGTTTCATCGAATGGTTTTTATTAAAAGACGAAATTATTTTTATTTGATTTAAAAACCATCGATCAATTTTTGTTAATTCATATAATCTTTCTACAGTTTCCCCTTTTGTAAATGCTTCTTTAATTTTCAATAGCCTATAACTTGTTGGAAAACGCAAAGATTTTAAATCCAAAGGTCTTGATCGCTTTATACTAGGATCACTATCATTAGATACTTTAGGCTCTAATCCATCAAGGTCAACTTCCAAACTTCTAAATGCTTTTTGTATTGACTCCCTGAAAGTTCTTCCTATAGACATTACTTCGCCTACGCTTTGCATTTGAACACCAAGATGACCAGATGCAGATGGGAATTTTTCAAAATTAAATCTAGGAACTTTTGTAACAATGTAATCAATTGTTGGCTCAAAAGCGGCTAGCGTTTTTCCTGTAATATCGTTAGAAATTTCATCAAGAGTAAACCCAACTGCTAATTTAGCTGCAACTTTAGCGATAGGGAACCCTGTTGCTTTTGACGCTAGAGCCGAAGATCGACTAACTCTAGGATTCATTTCGATGATGATACAGCGCCCTGTATCAGGGTTGACTGCAAATTGCACATTGGACCCTCCAGTTTCTACACCGATTGTACGCAAACAAAGCATGCTCCAGTCCCTCATTATTTGATATTCTTTATCTGATAACGTAATTGCAGGGGCGACTGTAACGGAGTCACCTGTATGAACTCCCATAGGGTCAATATTTTCAATTGAACAGACAATAATAACATTATCCGCCTTATCTCGGATTACTTCAAGCTCAAACTCTTTCCAACCTATTAAAGATTCTTCGATCAAAACCTCTTTTACTGGACTAGAAGACAACCCCTTTTCTACTAAACTCTTATATTCTTCTTTATTGTAAGCGATTGACCCTCCTGTACCACCCATAGTAAAAGAAGGTCTAATTATGATTGGAAAATTAATTGTATCTAACAACTTTTTAGCATCTTCAAAATTATTTACAAATCCACCTTTTGCTGTATCTATTCCTACTTTTTCCATTTCTATTTTAAATTTTTCTCTATCTTCAGCTTTTTCTATCGCGTCTGCTTGCGCTCCAATAAGGTTTACTTTATTTGTTTCTAAAAATCCCGTATTATGTAATTCCAATGCCAAGTTTAGTCCAGTCTGGCCTCCTACTGTTGGTAAAATAGCATCAGGCTTCTCTTCTTTGATAATTAATTCCAAATATTCTCTAGTTAGGGGCTCTATATAGGTAGCATCTGCAAGATCTGGGTCTGTCATTATAGTTGCAGGATTTGAGTTGACTAAGATGACTCTATAGCCTTCTTCTTTTAACGATCTTATAGCTTGAGTTCCAGAATAATCAAATTCACAAGCTTGCCCTATTATAATTGGACCGGCACCAATAATAAGAATTGATTCAATATCAGTTCTTTTTGGCATTTTTCATTAATTGAATAAATTGATCAAATAAGTATCTGCTATCATGAGGACCAGGGCTAGACTCTGGATGATATTGTACAGAAAATACACCATAATTTGTACATTCAAATCCAGCTAAAGTATTATCATTTAAATTCATATGAGTGGGATTGATATTATTTGGCAAGGAGTGCATATCTACTGCAAAACCATGATTTTGGCTTGTGATTTCTATTTTTCCATTGCCAATATTTTTTACAGGATGATTAATCCCTCGATGGCCAAATTTTAGCTTAAATGTTGATGCTCCTAAAGCAAGTGCTAAAATTTGATGCCCTAGACATATCCCAAACATTGGGGCATATCCTAATAAAGATTTTACTGTGCTAATTGCATAATTCACTGCTGCAGGATCACCTGGACCATTTGATAAAAAGATCCCATCAGGTTTTTCGCTAATAATTTCTTCTTTTGTAACATCGGCAGGAAAGACAAAAAGCCTACAGTCAAGATCACTCAGCAAACGAAGAATATTCCTTTTAATTCCAAAATCAATAACAGCTACATTGTACTTTTTCGTTTTATTTGTGCTATACAGATATTTTTTAGAGCATGTAACCTTTTTAGCTAAATCCAAACCCAACATTGAAGGTAAATTTTGAATCTTTTTTATGAGAGAGGCTTTATTATAATCAAAGCTAGATATAACCCCATTCATTGCACCTTTATCTCGAATACGAGAAACAATTGCCCTAGTATCTACATTCTTTATTCCCGTAATATTGTTTTCAACTAGATAGTCCCCAATGGAACTTTGAGACCTCCAATTAGACGGATATAGAGTTTCATCTTTTATTATAAACCCCGAAACTTGAATTTTGTCAGATTCTACATCTTCATAATTAATTCCGTAATTACCAATATGAGGTGCAGCCATAGTTACGATCTGTTGGCAATATGATGGATCTGTTAGGATTTCCTGATATCCTGTGATACCAGTATTGAAACAAACTTCCCCCGCAGTTTCTCCTTCACAACCAATTAGTTCCCCTTCAAAGCTGTGCCCATCTTCAAGCATCAGTTTTGCTTTTTTCATCTTCTATCGATATCTATTAAAGTAAAGATTTATTGTAAAACAAACAGCTATTAAAAAAGGAAGGTTCAATTAGCAAATAAATCAAAAAAATTAACACTGTATCTTTGAATACATATCAAAGATAAGAAACTATTTAAGCAGGACAAGAACTTTACAGTTTGTAAGTAAACCAAATCTTTTTTCAACATCCCTAACCCTTTCAGAGTCAAGATTAGAAATAGTCAAATTAGTATTATCTTCACTGCTCATAGCTTCGATAATTATTGGGTTTTGCCCGACTCTCCGCCTCACATTACCATCGTCAATGTTGTGAGCATATCCCATCGGACCACGGTTAATTGACCTAGACCTAGTGTAGTGGCGAGGTCCATAAACCAATTTATCTTCTTCATTAAATATTTTAGGAACCATTGCAGGAATATGATAAATATTTCTAGCGTCTATAATTACCCCAGACACCCTTTCAGATTTTGGTGTAGAGTTTCGAGTCATCAAAAAAGTAGACTGAGAAATATTTTCATTTAAATGTCCACCTGCATCAACAAGAATTTCAGCAAGACCGGACATCTTAACCGCTAGAGCGATTGCAACTTCTTGCCTCTCTAAGTATTCAATCTCCCCTTGCTGATATGCGCTGCCAACTAATGTCTCAATTCTACGCTGCGTCAAAGGATCATCATACATTATTTCACCAACTGTTCGTCCGTCAAAATTCACTATTTTTATTAACCCTATCATATTTTCTCTTGCCTGATCCTTAGCTTCTCCTTTTGAAATTTTTAAATTTTTCTCAATCATATTGAATCCGTTTCGAGATTCTTCATTTTGAACAATGGAGGCTGTACCTCTGGAAACGATAACCCTATTACTGTAATCAATGAAACCTTCGCCTGTACGAACAACAGATGAACTAGGAGAATTTGCAG
>CAJWQD010000076.1 GCA_913045135.1 uncultured Flammeovirgaceae bacterium
ACTATAGTATAAATATCTTCATATTTTTTAGCCTCAATTTTCTCTCCATGGAAGCTATAAGTCTTAATCCCTTTACCATTCCCGTAAGATCCTTGTGTGACCCCTAATTTTGAATCACTTTTACCCCCATTACCAAAAACTAAATTCATACCCAATTGTACTTGTGCCCATTTCATAGAGGGTACTGAATATCCCAATATTTTATCGGTTGCCATGTATAATTGCACCGGCCCAATTTTTGCAGCACAACCCACACCTACATTAAAAAATTGTTGAGGTAGCTTGGTTATAGAAGCAGAAACGACCACACTAGAAGAAACCGTTTGTCTGATACCTAAACCGAATCCAGGATTGATTTGCCCTTGAATTATTCTTGCATTTAGAGTGGCGATAACATCGGTACCATTACTAGGAGTATACACAAAACTACCAATGATATTGGCAGGCAGGAGGGAGGTATATTGTTCATAGGTCGTATCGGCTTTAAATTTATCAGCAACTAGTGAAATAGAGTCGATAATATCTCCACCCTGAAGCTCAACTCCAGCATAAATGAAAGTAGTATCCGATAAACCAAATGTTTCAATATGCTCTTTCCAACCTATATAACCAATATCGTTTACAGCAAAGGCAATGGCGTAATCATTATTTAATTTATATTCGAATCCTAAGTCCAAAGCAAATCCCCTATTCCCATTTGAAATAAAATAAGAAGTCAAATCTTCATCGTTGGTAGCATCGTCACGGAATTGACTGATTCCTGCAGATCGGAACTGAAAATTTTGCCAATCAGCTTCGAATTGATAATTTTCATTGTTTGTTTTTAACGTTGCATTGAAATTATGAGGAGTACTGAGGTTTACAAACCCCTGCAAATATTTCAGTCGAGCACCTACTTTTAAACGACTATCGAGTTCATAGGCAAGACCTAATCCATATTCACGATAATAATTGATGCTTGCCCCAACTTTCCCAATATTTATCTTTTCCCCTACCATGTCACCATTTCCTTTAAAAAGAAAATTGGCAATTCTTTTGGGATAAATAAAATCAGCGGCAATCCGCTCATTGGCGAACAGACTTAGCCCTAATCCTGATGAAGTTCGAAAACCTAAATGTGCCAAACTAATAGTTCCATGCATACTAAAACTGTTAGATGTCCCCATTGAAGATACCAGTTTATCTAAATTAATTTCATTGATATCCCCATTCTTAACAACTACGTCATCATAGGAAAATCTATTATTAGAATATAAGCTAATGCCCGAGAGAATGGGTAGGCCAACAAAAAAGTCCCCATTAGGAAAGTAAGAGGCATTGAATCCAGTACTCTGTAAAGTTGCACTTCCTAAATGATAAAAAGATATTCCTTCTTGCGCTAAAGTAGAAAGGGAATAGACTAGAATATAGAGCCAAGTAATAATTTTTTTCATAACTCGTAGCTCAATCGCACTTTACCTGATATTTTCACTTCTAGTGCATATTCCTCCAACAACGGTGTATAAATGGTAGGAGCCCCATCAGTAGTATTTAAGGTCATAATAATTTTGATAGTTTGCGTATCATTTAATGCGTCAACACCTTCTTCGGTCAACCAAACTTGATTGATATTAATCTCAGGTTCTTTGATATTAAAGGAAATTGAATTGAGATTTGGATTGGCTAAAACTTTGAAACTTTCTTCTAAAGAATATAGGACGTCACCGTTGGAATTCAAAAATTGAAGATGAAGTAGTGCTCCAAAGGGGAGGTTATTATAAGTTACGACCCTAAGTTGTAATGAATCCAAAGTTGCTACATCAACGTCAACTGTGATAGAATCTAAATTTACTGGGACTACTAAATCATCGAGATGTAAACTCATAGGAAGTTCCAGTGACATTTTTGTAAAAATTTGTGCATCTTCATTGAATTCTCTATCAGGAATCGAATCAGGAGGAAGAAAAACTAAAATGCTATCGGCTGGTAGGTCTGGATTAGCTACCATAAACATATCCATATAGATGTTTTCTGGCGTCCAGCCCAGAAATTGATCAAAATCAGAACTGGTTTTATCAAGGGTAATGAGGGTTAAAGCAGCAGCGGTATCAGTGAGGTTTGGATTCAATATAGATCTCAATGAGTCATTGAGATCAAAAAAAGAATCATAGATTTCTAATTCTCTTCTTAAGGTATCCCCATCATCATTAATTTTCGTCCCATAAATTGCTAATTCGATGGCAATGGGCATGCGCAATTCATTTGTTATGTTAAAATTTAAAATAGGGTCTTCCAATAAAAAAGAACCACTTTCAAAGGTTTCAAAAAAAGGTATTATGAAAGAGGAGGTTGGAAAATTCACGGACTGTCTTAAAAAAACGGCTAAATCAACCCCTTGATTAGTACTTTCATCAGCTAGTGCGATAGTATCTGACTCTTCGAAGCTAAACGAAATCGTACCATTATCATCAGTCTCTATCTTCAGAGAGGAGTCCGCATCATCCAATAGCTCCATCAATTGATACGTTGTTTCCCCAATAGGGAACGCGTACAACCCATTATTCTCAGATAGCTTAAGCCCTTCAACGTCCAATTGATCTACATTACAGCTACTGATCAACGTAATGACGAAAATATACAGATATAATTGTTTTATCATTGCTTTTGCCTATGTTTCCCTAAAGGTAGTTCTGTATTATGTTTTTGATTGAATCCTCTGATGCCTTGTAATCCACCTGTGTGAAGTAAAACTATAGTACTCCCTCTTGCAATTTGCTTATTTTTCAGCATTTCCCAAAGTCTAAAGCACATCTTTCCGGTATATATAGGGTCCAAAGTTACTTTTTTTTCATTGTGAAACCATTTTATAAAGTTTATCAGTTCAAGATTGAATTTCCCAAAGCCACCGAAATAATTTTCTGAGAAAATCTTAAAATTCGTAAATTGAATTTTTTCTTGGTGCAATAAGGCATTGATTTGGGCATCTATCCAATTGCCATTTAATGCGGAAAATCCCCAAACTTCTTGTTGTCCTGCTAAACCTTTTAACAAACCAACCATAGTTCCTCCAGTTCCAATAGGAGTACATAGAATATCGTAAGGAATGATTATATCCTTAATGATCTCAGCACAGCCTCGTATTGCTGCTCCATTGGTCCCTCCCTCAGGTAAAATATACACCTTCCCGTTAAGATAGGCAGGAAAGGTTAAATGGGATTTAAAATCTGAAAATTCATTTCTAGGTAAAAAAACAAGAGTCATTCCAAAATAAGCTGCGGCTTTCAGGGTGGAATTACTATTTGCATTTAACTCATCCCCACGTATTATACCTATGGTTTTAAATCCAAAGCGCTTTCCTGCAACAGCAGTAGCAAAAATGTGATTGGAGTAAGCTCCACCATATGTAAGAAGAGTATCTGCACCTACATCTCTAGCAGTCATCAGGTTGTATTTTAATTTTCGAAATTTATTGCCTTGAAGCAAGGGATCATTAAGATCCTCTCTTTTAATAAAGATTCGAATCTTTTGAAGATCTAAAAAAGGAGTCTTTAATTCTTCAACAGAGGTTTTGGGAATTTCTACCAGCATCTAACAAGTATACTTAAATTTGCAGAATGTCAGATACATCCCAAACCCTTTTTGAAGACGAATTATTTGAACATTCTAGGATTATAATCGATCCAAAACAAGACCCAATTAGGATTGACAAATTTTTAATGGAAAAAATAGCGGATTTAACCAGAAATCAAATTCAAGATTTCATTAAATCCGGATGGATCACGGTGAACCTTGAAACGGTAAAACCCAATTACAAAGTAAAACCCAATGACGAAGTAGTAGTGCTGATGCCTGAACCGCAGCAAGAGCAGAAAATCTTTCCCGAAAACTTACCTTTAGACATCAGACTTGAGGATGAAGAAATGTTGATCATCCACAAACCAGCAGGAATGGTGGTTCATCCAGCCTATAAAAACTGGTCTGGCACATTAGTTAATGCGTTACTTTGGCATTTTAAAAATTTGCCAGAAATGCCAGGAAATGGAGGAAGACCAGGTCTTGTTCACCGAATTGATAAAGATACCTCAGGCTTATTGGTCGTTGCTAAGTCTGAAAAAGCTATGAAAAGCTTAGCTAAACAATTTTATGAGCATTCGATTGAGCGTAGCTATTATGCCTTGGTCTGGGGGGAGCCAGTTCCCGCTGAAGGCACCATTGATGTCAATTTAGGTAGGAGTTTCAAGGATCGCCGGTTAACAATCGCTTTTCCTCAGGGAGATTTTGGTCGTCATGCGGTAACTCATTACAAAACATTACAAACTTTTCGGTATGTTAGTTTAATTCAGTGCAACTTAGAAACTGGGCGGACCCATCAAATCAGAGCTCATATGAAGTATATAGGACATCCCATATTTAATGATGCTACCTATGGAGGAGATCAAATTTTAAAAGGCACACTTTTCTCCAAATACAAACAATTTGTTCAAAATTGTTTTAAAATCATACCTCGACATGCCTTGCACGCCAAAACACTGGGATTTGAACATCCTGTTACTCAAAAAATAGTAAAATTAGACTCAGACGTTCCCACCGATTTTAAAGAAGTCCTAGCTAAATGGAAACGGTATGTTAATTATATAGAAGATTAGGATGGCCGATAAGGTGTAAAATCTCATCTAAATACAAACGATCATTGGCTAATCTTGGCACCTTATTTTGTCCTCCTAACTTTCCTCTTGATTTCATCCAGGCATGGAAAACACCAGCCGCTACTGGATAAACAACAGGAGCCATTAGAGCTAAATCTTTATAACGCTTGGCATCATAATCTGAATTAATCTCACGAAGTACTTCATCTAGAATAAGGGTAAAACGCTCCAAATCATCAGGCGGTCGTTGAAATTCGATAACCCATTCATGTCCTCCTTTTTTATCTTTCTCCAAATACCTTGGTCCTGCAGTGAAATTACTGATTTCGGCATTAGTTTTCAAACAAGCTACAGACATCGCTTTTTCAGCATTGGAAATCATCAACTCTTCTCCAAAGGCATTAATAAAATGCTTAGTTCGCCCTATTATACGAATACGATGTGGATTTATAGACGTAAAAATAACGGTATCCCCAATATTATAACGCCAAAGTCCAGCATTCGTTGTAATGACCAAGGCATATATCTGATTAATTTTAACTTGGCTAATATCTAGTGCTTTAGGGTGTTCTTCTTGAATTTGATCAAAGGGGATGAACTCATAAAAAATACCATAATCTAACATAAGTAGCAGATCTTTGGAGTTTACTTGATCTTGAATA
>CAJWQD010000077.1 GCA_913045135.1 uncultured Flammeovirgaceae bacterium
CAGGAGATGCAAATTGCCCTATAAACTCACTAAAATTATTAGCTACCGGAATAACAACCACCTGAGAAGCTATTAAACTTAAACTGTCCATGTTTTCAAAAAATACATTCAATACGATACCTAAAATCACGACTACGAGCGGGCCCTGGATCAATTTAAAGAAAGTATATTTTTTTACAGAAGGTTGCTCCCATACAATAAGTATGACAAGGGATAATAAAGAGATAATAATTGGACCAAGACTAAAATAATCCCAAATAAGTGTCAACTCGCTCAACGTATTTTGGCCATCTTTTTGGAAAAATCCTAAATCTCCTTCGGGATCAGAATCATAACCAAATGCGTGCGGTATTTGCTTTAAAAATATCACAATCCCAATGCCTGACAGCATCCCCTTAATCACTGAGGAAGGAAAAAAATAAGCAATAATACCTGCTTTAAGCAGACCTAATAATATTTGAACAGCACCGGCCACAATAACTGATAACAAAAAAATCTCGAAAGATCCCAACTCCTCGATAGCTGCAAAAACAATAACCGCTAATCCAGCCGCTGGGCCACTCACTCCCAAGGCAGATCCACTGATAAGGGCGACAATGACACCACCAATTATACCGGCTACAAGTCCAGAGAATAAGGGTGCACCTGATGCTAAAGAAATCCCCAGACAAAGCGGAATGGCAACTAATGTCACTACAATTCCTGCTGGGAAGTCATATTTTAGATTTTGAAAAAATCCTTGGTTATTCAATTTTTGCATATAATTAGTTATTTTATTTTAATGATTTCTTTCTTAGTGATGACTAATAATACTCTGAAACATTTACAGCGAAATCGCAATATTATGAGAATCACATCAGTTGAAAATCGAAGCTATTTAGGAGGTGGTATTATAATATCAACCGATAGATTTTGATATTGATATTCAAATATCTTCGTTAAGTGTCTAATAAAAAGTGTTATTAAGCTTTTGACTTTAATTATTATTGTTACAAAAAGTAATTTATAAGCAACCTCTTCTTGAAATTCCTCCATCTCGGGAAGAGGTTGCCCGTTACGATCTTTATACATATTTCTAAAGTTATTTGGATCAAAAAATTTAAAGGCAATCATGATTCCAAATATAGAGAAACCCAATCTTATGAAAATAATTTTATTTTGTATTGGTTCAATCATAACTATCTATTTGTTGATTGGTCTCCTTGCTCCGATTGCTTTAAATGCAGCCTCTTTACTAAATTCTATTACAGCATCTTCACCATTAACTTCGTCAGTAAGACGAGGCAGATGTTGAGCGAAAAATCTTTGGTGATGAGCACCTTCAATAAGAGTAGAAATCAACATGTGTGGGTATTTATATGTTGAATTAATTTCTAAAATGATGTTACTCATCTGTCCCACTAATTGCTTGTAGCCAGCAAAGAATCCCTCTTCGTTATTCTGATCTACCTCTTTAGTCATATAGGATTTTGAAGCCTCGGCAATGACAATTCTATTTAATTTGTATTCATTGATATGCTCAAAGTTTCCATCTAATTCGATATCTTCAGTTAGCAATTTGATAGCTTTTTCTAAGCGTTCCTCTGGAGCAAGAATATTTGCCAGACCAAAATCAATCCTTTGTCCCATCCAACTCCAATACCATGAAATCAAATACATCAATAATTTATATTTACTTTCAAAATATCTGTAGATTGAGGCCTCATTGGAATGTATCTCTAAACCTAGCTTTCTGAAAGTAAAAGCCTCAAAGCCTACTTTATCTATCAAATTAATGCTCGCCTCAACAATTTTGAGTCCCAGAGCACTTGATTCTGGATTCTTTATGTAAACTCGGTTATTAACTTGTAAGCTGAAAGAAGTAAATGAATCTTGCATTCAATTATATTAATTAACAAATATAATAGCAATACTATCATATATGAAAATCTAAGATTAATTATCACGCAAAAAAATTAAAAATTTTCATATCTGTAGAGGGAATTTTTAAACTTCTTAATATCTAGCCTACCTGTATTTAAAAATAATTCTAAGACTAAGTTTGAAATGTATCAAGTCTCGAAAAGGCTATCTGTTAAATACAATAAATAGCCTGATCAAGGTGTAAATAAATGGATTAAATATTGAATCTTTTTCACTAGTTATTTTTAAATTAAACACATTAACGTAAGTTAGGAATAGCATGCCTTGTCAATTTACAAATTCTATAAATTATTTACTTTAAGCTAAAATTTTATGAACAGCACTGTAGCTCCCTATAATAAACTAGAAATATCCCGGTGAAATTCAAAATACCTGTATGCCAAAATAAATAGGATGTCGCCTTTAGTAAACTTAAAATTAAGGAATAAAAAGATCGCAAGTCTGTATATTACTGATGCGATAAAAATTTCAGGCCATCTTTTTATTTTGACGAAACCAAATATAATTCTTACATTAAGTATTAGGCATAACATACCCCACCTTTAAAAAAGAACAAATCAATAATTATTTTTGCATTCCGCTATTTAATCTGAAATTATTTATCTATCATTTTTAATGAAAACATGCATATAAATCCGTATCGAAGAAAATTTTTAAATAAATTAATCTGGGCCTGCGCAGCCAGTGCTTTAAGTCCTTTAAACACCCTCAAAGCGACTGGAAAAAAAAATAGCAATCAATCAATAAGTCTGATTATTGATGCTGACACAGCCAATGAGGTGGATGATGCTTTTGCTATTGCACGTGCTTTGGTCGAACCAAGATTTAATATCAAAGGACTTTGCTCAGCTCAATGGCATACCCAAGCGAATGCACCCAACGATTCGGTAGGACGAAGTCAGCAAATGAACGAGGACCTCTTAGCATTGATGGGTAAATCAGCTATTCCTCACCCTATGGGATCTAATACCCCTATGGTCAGTCAGTTGCGAGCTCAACCTTCTCCTGCTGCTAGTTTAATCATAAATGAGGCCCATAAAATGCCTTCAGGTGAAAAATTAACAGTACTTACATTAGGGCCTGCCACAAATGTCGCCTCTGCCATTCTCATAGATCCTAGCATTCTACCCAAATTGAAATGTTGCTATTTAGGACTTTGGTATAATATAAAGGATCAGACATGGAATAAGCGAGAATTTAATTCAGACAACGATCCTAACGCTTTAGATGTATTGTTAAACACACAAAATTTAGAGCTGGAGATCATGACGGCCACTACTTCAAAAGCTTTAGTTTTTGAAAAAAAACAAGTGAATAATCACTTCAAGGGTAAGGGTGAAGTTTTTGATTATCTAATTACCCTATGGGATAATTATGACCGTTTTTGGCAAGAAAAGGATCCTGAAAAAAAATATTGGACAATGTGGGATGTCGCCCTTATTGAAGCATTAGCCAAACCTAACCTGTGCCAAAAGAAAAAGGTAATCACCCCTCATGACAACTTTAAACGTGACATCGTCATTTATTCCAAAATAGACGAAGAAGCCATGGAAGCTGATTTTTGGGCCTCTTTTGGAGACTAAATTAATATCTAGAAGAGTCGCATTGGTTATAATAAAGATTAAAACTAAGATTAAATAACCGAATATGACATTGAAAAAAAAGTATTTATTTATATGCCTACTTTCAAGTATTAGTTTGGTCTTCTTGGGTATTGGCATGAGCATCACCCCAGATCTTACCGAAGAATACATTGAAAAAAAATACACGAACGATGCATCTAAATTCACCTGGGTAGATAACTTAAGAGTACATTATCGAGATGAGGGTAAAGGTATGCCTATAGTCTTGATTCACGGCACAAGTTCCTCCTTACATACCTGGGAGGAGTGGACCAAAATATTGATCCAAAGCTATCGTGTGATCAGCATGGATTTACCCGGTTTCGGATTGACGGGCCCAAGTGCCGATCATAATTACAGTATAGAATACTATGCTGATTTTCTTGATAAATTCCTCACTAAGTTAGATATCGATAGCGTTTATTTAGCCGGCAATTCACTGGGAGGTCAAATAGCTTGGTATTATACCTCGCATCATCTTGACCAAATAAAAAAATTAGTGCTTATTGATCCCGCTGGTTTTTACAACGTTGAAGAAATACCATTCGTTTTTAAGTTAGCAAGAATGCCGCTTATCAATATATTAATAGGGAAAATTACACCCAAATTCTTTATTGAAAAAAATTTAAAAGAGGTCTATTACGATACTGAAAAAATTACGGATGATCTCATTGAGCGATACCATGATCTCACCCTAAGAAAAGGTAATAGAACAGCATTCATTAACAAAGCGAATCAACCCATTAAGGATCATACCATCCGACTAAAACTAATCACATTGCCCACCTTAATCCTTTGGGGAAATAATGATCATTGGATTCCAGCAATAAATTCAACAAAATTCTTGAAAGAACTACCTAATGTACAATTGAAAATTATGGAGGAAACAGGTCATATCCCAATGGAAGAGCGCCCCTTGGAAAGCGTTGCTCACACCCTAAAATTTTTAAACTACAATAATTAACCCAATAGCAAGTTTCTCCTTACTCATAATTGAACTAAGTTATTTTTTTTCTAAATTTGTTTAATTATTTTTTCAGCACATCGAAACACTTTTAAGCAATTATTTTGAAGAGTCCAAAATAAGTGTTTCTCAGTGACTTAATATTCTATAACGATGTTTAAATTATATCTATTTTCAACTTATTTATCCTTATTTTCAGTTATTTCATGTAATAATATTGACTCATCAGATACTGAAATACATGAAGATTTAAATTTCCTTGAGGACTCAAATGAGGATATTAGGATCATCACTCCTGATGGCAGCGAAAATTATCTAAATTTTGGCTCCGAGTATATTTTTGATCAAGAAAGTTTGCATGGATTTGATTTAGTCCTATCAAAAGAAAATTTAAATCTACTCAATAGTGATCCTGCAGCGGAGGAATATGTTGAAGGAATGTTAATTTTTGAAAATGATACATTAAGCCCAGTAGGAATCAGATATAAGGGTTCGATTGGTGCATTCGTAGGATGCCTAGATGGACC
>CAJWQD010000078.1 GCA_913045135.1 uncultured Flammeovirgaceae bacterium
AATACCATAATCTAACATAAGTAGCAGATCTTTGGAGTTTACTTGATCTTGAATACCAAAAAATCCTTCAGAAGCATTGTATGTTTCTATATAATTCATTCCAATGCTTGGAATCAATCTTTTAAATTGATGCTCATAAGGTCCAAAAGCCACAGCACCGTGAAAAAAAACCTCAAGATTTGGCCAGATATCTAATATACTTTCTGCCTTTTTCTCCTTTAAAATTTTTTCTAATAAAACCATAGTCCATGTGGGAACTCCTGAGATACTGGTAACATTTTCTTCGATACAAGAATGCATCATTTTTTCTAATTTTTTTTCCCACTCATCCATTAAGGCAATGTCTAAACTTGGTGTTCGCACCAACTGTGCCCACCAAGGAAGGTTACTAAGCAACACAGCAGAAACATCTCCATAAAAGGAATTACTTTTTTGACTCAGCTGATTAACTTGACGACTACCCCCAATGACCAAACTTTTACCAGTAAACATTTTGGTGTTTTCATGGTTATTGAAATAAATAGACAACAGATCTTTACCCCCTTTGATATGACAGTCTTGTAAGGCCTCATTAGAAACAGGAATAAATTTACTTCTTGCATTTGTGGTTCCTGAAGACTTGGCAAACCATTTAATCTCTGAAGGCCAAAGTACATTTTTCTCACCATGCATAATGCGGTCAATGTAAGGAAAAAGATCTTGATAACTCTGAATAGGAATTTGCTCTTGAAAACTCTTAAAATTCCTAATCTCCGAAAACTTATGTGCAAGACCATAAACGGTTTTAGATCCTTTCTTTACTAATGCTTCCATTAACTCCGTTTGTACTTCATAAGGATACTTTTGAAAGAGCTCAATTTGATGAATTCTTTTTTTCATTACCCAAGTAAAAATAGAATTGAATAGGGCCATTTTATACTTTGCGTTTTAATTCAAAATGTTGACCTAAATAAACTCGACGTACTTGCTCATCATTGGCAAGATCCTCAGCAGTTCCTGATTTAAGTAAAGACCCTTCAAACATCAGGTAGGCCCTGTCAGTTATAGATAGGGTTTCGTTGACATTATGGTCGGTAATTAAAATACCAATGTTTTTTTCCTTAAGGCGACTCACAATACCTTGAATTTCTTCCACTGCAATGGGATCAACTCCAGCAAAAGGCTCATCTAAAAGCACAAATTTAGGATCAACCGCAAGAGCTCTTGCAATTTCCGTTCTACGGCGTTCGCCGCCTGAGAGAACCATTCCATGATTTTTACGTACATGATTAAGACTAAATTCACTAAGTAACAATTCTAACTTTTCTTTCTGATCCACTTTGCTCAAATGAGTCATCTCCAGTACAGCTAATATATTGTCTTCTACAGACAGGTTTCTGAACACAGAGGCCTCTTGAGCGAGGTAACCTATTCCCAATTTCGCCCGGCGATACATGGCTAGGCCAGTAATATCTTTATCGTCTAAAAAAATATGTCCATCATTGGGCTTTATCAAGCCAACAATCATATAAAAAGAAGTTGTTTTTCCAGCGCCATTAGGGCCTAACAAGCCGACAATTTCGCCTTGTTTCAACGATACAGAGACTTGATTAACTACACTTTTTCCTTTGTACTTTTTGACAAGATTTTCAGCCCTTAGTTCCATCATAAAATGTAAATTAATTATAGAATTTGATATCCTTAACTATTAGCTGAAGTCTTTTTCTCCCACGGAATTCATTTAAGTCAATATGATAGGCTATTCGAAAACTTTTTGTTGTTGAAAGAGATGCTTTTAGACCGCCCAAACCAAAAGCAATAGCATCTACAGGAGCATCTTTGTCCTCTTCCTTGACTTGCATCTTAAGATGCTTCCCTTTTATTAATTTCGCACTTCCGACCAGCTTAACTTGATTTGTTACAAAAATAGGCTGCATATTTTGAGGCCCAAATGGAACCATTTGATTGAGGATATTGAAATTTTTAAAATTAATAAAATCAAGAGGGACCTCGGCATCTACAGTTAATTTAGGCACTTCCGAATCTGGTAATATCGTATTTGTAACTATTTTCTCAAAGCGTTTCTTAAAGGGTTCTACTTTATCTAATGCCAAGGATATACCGGCGGCAAATGCATGACCACCATACTGTAATAGTAGATCTGAACATTTACCTAATGCAACATGGATATCAAATCCTTCGACTGAGCGAGCAGAACCGGTAGCTACCCCATTACTTTCTGTTAAAATAATTGTAGGTCTAAAATAATGTTCAATGCATCGAGATGCTACAATCCCCACAATTCCCTTATGCCATTTGGAATTAAAAAGCACTGTGCTTTTAGCGCTATTCGGTAATTCGTGATCTATCTTCCTCAATGCTTCCTCGGTAATATTTTGATCTATATTTTGTCGTTTTCTATTTACCACGTTGAGTCGTTGCGCAAAATCTCTCAATTGGACAGGATTTTCACTAATTAGCAGGTCTACGGACTCATTTGCATGTCTTAAACGACCCGCAGCATTAATTCTAGGACCGATATAAAAAACTACGTCAGAAATGCTGATTGGCGATTTTATCCCAGCGATGTCAATCAACGCCTGTAGACTTTTTAGGGGCTGGCTATTGATTTTTTGCATGCCAAAATAAGCTAAAATGCGATTTTCTCCTACCATTGGGACAATATCCGAAGCAATGCTGACGGCAACTAGGTCGAGGTAATTAAAAAGAGACCCAAGATCAAGGCTATGCTTTAGACAAAACCCTTGCAAAACCTTGAATCCGACGCCACAACCGCTGAGTTCTTTGAAAGGGTAGGTACAGTCTTTTCGTTTAGGATCAAGGACCGCATAAGCCTTGGGAAGAATACTTCCCGGAATATGATGGTCACAAATGATTAAATCGATACCCTTTTTTTTGGAAAGATCTGCCATGTTTAGGGCACGGATACCACAATCGAGTGAGATGATTAATTGGCAATCGATCGACACGGCATATTCGATGCCTTTTTCCGAGATTCCGTAACCCTCTGTGTAACGATCAGGGATATAAAACCGAATATTTTCAGTATGATTTTTTAGGAATAAATACATCAACGCCACCGAAGTAGTACCGTCAACATCGTAATCACCATAAATCAAAATGCGCTCATTTCGGGCCAATGCATCCGAAAGCCGATTTACTGCTAAATCGAGATCTTTCATTAAAAAGGGATCATGAAGCATGTCTAAGGATGGACGAAAGAAGGCGCGCGATTTTTCAAAATCAGTTATGCCGCGATTGATTAAAAGGCCCCCTAAGGTAGAATGTATGTTGAGCTCATCGCCCAATAATTTAGCTTGGGGTTCATCAATTTCGGAAAGATCCCATTTTTTGTCCACAGAGGTCAAATATTATGCATTAAGTTGAGTAAACCTAAAATAAAAATTAAGATCTCACCAAAGGCTTTATAATAATCAATATTTTAACGAAATTTAAAAAATATATGGATATCCCAATCAATCAAATTTGGAATTTTATAGCGTTGCGTGCTGCAGATACACCCAAGCAGCAGTATTCATTGCATGCTGCTCACGTCATCATGGCAGGATTAGATGTCCAATCGATTACTGAGTTAACCAAAAAAAAAGGATATGATACTGAACTTTTGCCCTCTCTCTTCACTTATAGAGAAATTTTGTGGCAGCCAAACGTTTTTGATAAACCCCAATTATGTACACCAGCAATTAGAATATTTAAGGCATTTTGCGAAGAAAAAGCAGCTGAATACGATCAAATTAATGGTAAATCGTATAAAATTTACAGAGGCTTATTGAAAGGCTTGGCTGAGAATTGCATACATGCACTCAAGGATTTGGAAAAAAAACGGCATCCCGTATCTATCCATAAAGTGTTGAAAGAACTAAGAAACCGAAGTTTCCCCATCATTAAATTTTTTATAGACCATCCACAAAACCGAAATGATTATTATCATGAAGCGGTCAACCGGTTAAATTATGCCATTAAGATATCCATAACAGAATTTAATGGCCGATTTACAGAGTTTCAAGAACCTTTTTGGAGAGTAGAAAATGAACCAAACCCACTCAAGAAGGAAACGCAAACGACACAAAAAAAATCGGTAACTGAGGAAGACCCTTTAAGGGAAGAAAAAGCAATTTTTTGAGAAACTTTTTAACAAGGAATTAAGTTTTAAAAACCGGTGATGAATTACGAATCCACTCATAAAATAACATTTTTATTAAAAAATTTAATGAAAGGCCTTTTTTGGTTGGTTGTCCTGGCTGTAAGCTATGTGATCATTCAAAAATATTTTGGCTTTGATTTAAAAGTTTTTTTGGGGCCTCTATATGATAATAACTTAGTGATTTATTTTATTTTTCTTGTATCAGAATTGATCTTTGGAATCATCCCTCCAGAATTTTTTATGTTCTGGGCCGCTAATAAAAATCTCTGGCCGTTATACCTCCAGCATGTGACAGCCTTGATGTTCATTTCCTATTTTGCAGGCATTATCGGATATTTGATTGGGGCAAAATTTGGAGAAACAAAATTTTATAGGCTCTTAAAAAGAAACCGATTAGGACAATTTGAGAAACATTTTCGCCAATTTGGTGGATTTCTTGTGGTTGTTGCAGCACTAACACCTATTCCCTTTTCAGGAATTTGTATGTTGGTGGGATCTGTAAAATATAATTTTAAGAAGTTTATCTGGATTTCTATGTCAAGATTTATAAGATTCTTTTTGTACGCAGCCATCGTTTGGGAAGCTAATTCGTTAAGTTAAATGGAGAAAATAGGGGTATTATTAGTGAATTTGGGAACTCCAGATTCAACCAAGGTGTCAGATGTAAGAAAATATTTGAGGGAGTTTCTTATGGATAAAAGGGTGGTCGATATTCCCTACATATTGAGATGGATTTTAGTGAATCTAATCATTGCAGTATTTAGAGCACCCAAATCCGCAGCAGAATATCGAAAGTTGTT
>CAJWQD010000079.1 GCA_913045135.1 uncultured Flammeovirgaceae bacterium
CTGATATATCAGGTGACCCAGAAAATGAAGGTTGCCCTTGGCCAGATACAGATGGAGATTCTATTTCAGATAATATTGATTCATGTCCTGATCAACCAGGTACCATAGAAAACAGCGGTTGTCCTGAGCTTTCATCCGAAATAGTAATCACTATCAATGAATTATCCACACAAATTAATTTTGCAGCTGCTTCTTTTAGAATTCAGGGTAAATCTGTCAAAGAGGCGCTTATTGAAATTAAAATTCTTTTAGATGATAACCCTGATGGAAACCTAGTAATTGAGGGACATACATCGAGTGATGGCGACGAAGAAGATAATCTTAAACTTTCTAAAAATAGAGCTGATGCTGTTCGAAATTATCTAATCAGTGTTGGTGTAAATCCGGAAAGACTAAAAACAGAGGGTTATGGTGAGGAAAGACCTTTGTCGGATAATGACACAATGGAAGGAAGACTTTCAAACCGAAGGGTCCAGTTTAGAGCAGATTTTAAATAATTAAAAAAGTGAGTCAATCACTTCCTGGTTTATGTCTTTTTGAGTGTAGCAATTGTTTCGGAAGGATTTTTTGAAGAGAAAACATAGCTCCCAGCGACCAATATATCAGCACCACAATCAATTAAAGTCTTTGCATTTTTATTTGTTATTCCACCATCAATTTCGATTAGCGTTGAAGCTTTAGATTTATTAATTATTGTTTTTAACTCCTTAACCTTATCATAAGTATTTTTAATAAAATTCTGCCCTCCAAAACCTGGATTTACACTCATTAAGCAAACTAAATCGATATCATTTATGATTGCATCCAGAAGTTTTACAGGTGTATGGGGATTAAGCGCTACACCTGCTTTCATTCCATTTGATTTGATAGTCTGCAATGTTCTGTTAAGATGGGTTGAAGCTTCATAGTGCACAGTTAGAATTTCACTACCTAGCTCTGCAAAGACCTCAATATAGCGCTCAGGCTCAACGATCATTAAATGAACATCTAATGGCTTTTTAGCGTGACTAGCAATTGATTTTATTACAGGCATCCCAAAGGAAATATTTGGAACAAAAACCCCATCCATAACATCTATATGAAACCAATCAGCTTGACTTTTGTTGATCATATTGCAATCTCTTTCAAGATTACCAAAGTCTGCTGCTAGAATTGAGGGTGCTATTAGTGATCCCATTTTAATCTCTTTAAAAAAAAACAACCAAAAGGTTGCTGGAAAATTATCCCAAGTAAGTTTTTAAAATTTTACTTCTTGAGGTGTGTTTTAACCTTCTAATGGCTTTTTCTTTTATTTGTCTTACTCTTTCTCTAGTCAAATCAAATGTCTCACCTATTTCCTCTAATGTCATTGCATGTTGGTTACCTAAACCGAAATATAGTCTAACCACATCAGCCTCCCTAGGAGTTAGGGTTTCTAAGGCTCTTTCGATCTCAGTTCTAAGGGATTCATGTAAAAGGGTTTTATCTGGATTAGGCGACTCTCCACTATTTAATACATCGTATAGATTTGAGTCCTCTCCTTCAACTAGGGGAGCATCCATAGAAACATGCCTTCCAGAGTTTTTCAAAGACTCTTTAACATCATTAATGGTCATGTCAAGTTCTTTGGCGATTTCCTCGGCAGAGGGAGCTCTTTCGTGGGCTTGCTCTAAAAAAGCATATGTTTTATTAATTTTATTAATTGATCCAATTTTATTAAGTGGTAAGCGAACAATTCTTGACTGTTCGGCAAGGGCTTGTAAAATAGATTGACGAATCCACCATACTGCGTAAGAAATAAATTTAAATCCACGTGTTTCATCAAATCTTTGAGCAGCTTTTATTAGACCTAGATTACCTTCATTAATAAGGTCTGGAAGAGTTAAACCTTGATTTTGGTATTGCTTTGCTACCGATACAACAAATCGGAGATTAGCTTTAGTCAGCTTTTCCAGGGCAATCTGGTCGCCTGCTTTAATTCTCTGAGCTAGTTCAACTTCCTCTTCGGCAGTTATTAAATCAACTTTACCAATCTCTTGTAGATATTTATCTAGAGAGGCAGTTTCCCTGTTAGTAACCTGTTTGGTTATTTTAAGCTGTCTCATTAAGTTATCATTTTATACTTATTATACGTTAAAAAATAAATAATGTTTCAAAAATGTTGATTTTTTATTATCCCTTTCGATCAGATCTATTTTTTTGATCAGCTCTATCAGACCGCTCAGGCCTTGGAAGTAATGATTTGCGAGAAACCCTTGGTTTTCTAGTTTTAGGGTCAATTCCAAAATATTTTACATCAAAAGTATCACCGAGATTTATTTCATCAGTAACCTTATCAATTCGGTCCCAAGAAACCTCAGAAATATGAAGTAATATTTCATTGCCAGGCACAAATTCTACAACTGCTCCAAAGTCTAATATTTTGATGACTTTGACACTGTAAATTTTACCAACTTCTGGTTTAAAAGTTATATTATTTATTCTTTCAATTGCAGCATCAATTTTCTCTTGATTAACCCCTAAAATTTCAATAACACCCAATTCTCCATCCTCCTCAATGACTATAGTAGTATCAGTTTCTTTCTGCATTTCTTGAATGACTTTACCACCAGGACCAATTACTGCACCAATAAATTCGTTAGGTATAGTTAAACTTACCATTTTTGGAGCATGAGCTTTGACACTTTCATTTGGCTTTTCAATAGTTTCTGTAATTTTATCTAAAATGTGTAGACGACCATCACGAGCTTGTTTAAGTGCTTTGACTAAAATCTCATAGGATAATCCTTTGATTTTTATATCCATTTGGCAAGCAGTAATGCCGTCCACCGTTCCAGTTACCTTAAAATCCATATCGCCAAGGTGATCTTCATCTCCTAGAATATCACTTAAAACAGCATATCTATCGCCATCACTTATCAATCCCATAGCAATTCCAGAGACAGGCTTTTTGATTTGAATTCCAGCATCCATTAATGCCATAGTTCCAGAGCAAACCGTTGCCATTGAAGAGGATCCATTTGATTCTAACACTTCGCTTACAACACGAACAGTATATGGACAATCATTTGGAATCATTGACTTAAGACCCCTTTGAGCAAGATTGCCATGACCCACTTCACGTCTTGAGGTTCCTCTGATGGGCCTTGCCTCTCCCGTACAGAATGGAGGGAAATTATAGTGTAAGTAAAATCTTTCTTCTCCCTCATAAGATGGCATATCAATCTGATTTGCTTCTCTCGAAGTTCCTAATGTTACTGTAGCTAACGCTTGAGTTTCTCCACGAGTAAAAATAGAAGAACCGTGAGTAGAAGGTAAATAATCAACCTCACACCATATTGGTCTTATTTCGTCTGTTTTTCTTCCATCTAAACGAATTCCTTCACTCAACACAACTTCTCTAACAGCTTCTTTTTGAGCTTTACTGAAATACTTTCCGATTAATGGGGCAAATTTCTCTAGCTCCTCTTCAGAAAAACTTCCTTTTATATCTTCTTTAACCTCATTAAATGCAAGGCTTCGTTCAGCTTTTCCAGTTCCTCTTTTTGCAATCTCATAACATTTATCATAAGAAGCTTTGTGAATGTTTTGCTCAAGTTCTAAATCTTCCTCTTCCTCATCGTATTCTCTAATTTCTTTTTTGCCTACTTCCGCCGCTAGTTTTATTTGAGCTTCAATTTGCTTTTTTATGGCTTCGTGAGCAAATTTGATGGCGTCCACCATTTCTTCCTCGCTACATTCATCCATCTCTCCTTCAACCATCATAACTGAGTCTGCAGAGGCTCCAACCATAATATCGATATCTGCGGTCTCCAATTGATCGCGACTTGGATTAATAATTAACTCACCTTCCACTCGAGCAACTCGGGCTTCCGAGATCGCACATTCAAATGGAAAATCGCTTAGTTGAATTGCTGCTGAAGCTGCTAACCCTGCCAAAGCATCAGGCATCACATTTTCGTCATGAGACATTAGTTGAATCATGACTTGAACCTCATTGTGATAGTCTTTTGGAAAAAGGGGGCGCAATACACGGTCAACCAGGCGCATGGTTAATACTTCTCCATCACTGGGGCGTGCTTCCCTTTTAAAAAATCCACCGGGATATCTACCTGCGGCCGCAAATTTTTCTCTATAGTCTACTGTTAGGGGCAAAAAATCTACCTGTGCGGATTTATAATTGGATACCACAGTACATAGTAACATGCAGTCACCCATACTAACCACAACTGAACCATGTGCTTGCTTTGCTAGTTTTCCAGTTTCAATAGTGATTTTTCTCCCGTCGTTTAAACGAATTTCTTGTGTAAATATTTTTGGAATCATTTTTCTTTAGTTGATTGTAAATTTTTCTTGTTGTGTGTTGAAGCAACCAAGGAAAAACTATTTAAAAATTTAAAAGCTTATTTTCTTAAACTTAAATCACTGATAATTGATCGATAACGCTCAATATCTTTTCTTTTAAGATAATCTAAAAGTTGACGGCGCTTACCTACAAGTTTAACTAATGATCTTTCCGTATTAAAATCTTTCTGATTATTCTTAAGATGATTAGATAAGTGGTCTATTCTGTGAGAAAATAATGCTATTTGTCCCTCGGCAGAACCGGTGTCAACTTCAGATTTTCCATGTTTCTTGAAAATCTTCTTTTTTATGTCTTTGTTAAGATACATGCCAATATTTTTTTAATAATTTTTATGTATTATGAATGAGTCTGCAAATATATATGTAATTCTTTGATCTATAACCCTTTTTGTAAATTAATCCCTCAAGGGTTGATTTAGAATTAAGTCTAGATATAGGTTGACATTGTCTTTGAGTTGCTTTCTATGACAAATAAAATCTAAAAACCCCTTTTCTAATAAAAATTCGCTTCTTTGGAATCCCTCTGGTAAATCTTTTCCAGTGGTATCTTTTACTACCCTTGGACC
>CAJWQD010000080.1 GCA_913045135.1 uncultured Flammeovirgaceae bacterium
ATAAAGAAGGAAAAGAAGATTTGGTCTGGGGTACTTCTTGGGGAGTAAGTACACGACTCATGGGTGCACTCATTATGGCACACAGTGATGATGATGGATTGGTCCTCCCTCCGAATTTAGCACCCATTCAAGTAGTTATCATCCCTATATACAAAGGAGAAGAACAGTTAGAAAGAATCGCCTTAAAAGTAGAAAAAATTCGTAATTCCCTAATTTCGAAAGGTATTAGCGTTAAATTTGATCGTCGAGACACTCATAAGCCCGGATGGAAATTTGCTGAATATGAGCTCAAAGGAGTCCCCTTACGCATCGCTATTGGGCCAAAAGATTTAGATAATGGAACCTTGGAAATAGCGAGACGAGATACGAAAGAAAAAAAGAGCTACCCTGTTGATGGAATTGAAGACAAAATTCAATTTTTATTAAAAGAAATTCAGTCCAATATTTATAATAAGGCACAACATTTTAAGGGGAAAAATACCCATCAAGTAGATAGCTATGATGAATTTAAAAAATTAATTGAAAATAAAGGTGGCTTTATATATGCCCACTGGGATGGTACTCCTGAAACAGAAAATTTAATCAAAGAAGAGACAAAAGCTACCATACGTTGTATACCTTTAAATGGAAATAAAGAATCAGGTAGATGTATGGTAACTGGTAAGCCGTCTTCGAAGAGAGTATTATTTGCAAAAGCCTATTAATTTGGATTGGATTGTAATTTTAATTTTAATTGTTTTCGGGATATCGCTTATTATTATTGAGGTTATATTTGTTCCGGGTACCACGTTTGTCGGAATTGGTGGTATCATCTGTCTGATTTTTGGAGTTTATTTTGGCTTTAATTATTATGGAACTACCATTGGCTTTTTAATTTTATGTATAGCACTGATTACCATAACATCTAGTTTTATTTACAGTTTAAAAGCTAAACCCTGGGAACAATTTTCACTAAAGGAAACCATGACTAGCACAGTGAATGAAGACATTGGAATAAAGCTAATAGTAGGAAATATTGGTCTAACAACCTCTGATCTAAAACCTGTGGGTAAGGCCCTTTTTGAAAACGAAGAGATAGAGGTTTGTACCCAAGGAGATTTTTTATCTAATGGAAAGGAAATAAAAATAATAAAAATCGATCACAACAAAATTTATGTTCAACTCAATATCTAAAATATGTTAAGTAGCTTAGGATTAATTATTAGCATTATCGCCGTCATTGCAGGTGTTCTTGTATTTTTTTATTTTGTCCCCATTAATTTATGGATTACGGCAATTTTTTCTGGTGTCCGTGTTGGACTACTTGAGCTCATCTTCATGAGAATACGTAAAGTACCTCCTTCAATTATTGTTAATCAGATGATTACAGCTACCAAAGCAGGATTAACTCTTGAAGATGAAGTTTCCAATGTTAAGCGACAAGTAAAATCTCCAGATTTAGAAACACATTATCTAGCAGGTGGAGATGTTCCTTTGGTTATTAAGGCTTTAATTTCGGCTGAAAAGGCAAACATTAACCTTACTTTCCGCCAAGCTACAGCTATTGATTTAGCCGGGCGTGATGTTTTTGAAGCCGTTCAAATTTCTGTAAATCCTAAAGTGATCAATACCCCCTCTGTAGCGGCAGTAGCCGCTGATGGCATACAGCTTATCGCAAAGGCCAGAGTTACAATCAGAGCTAATATTCAACAATTAGTAGGAGGTGCTGGTGAAGAAACAATATTGGCACGAGTAGGTGAAGGGATTGTGACTTCGGTCGGTTCTGCTGCTTCACACAAAGAAGTTTTACAAGATCCAGACAAAATCTCAAAACTGGTTCTGGGAAGAGGTTTAGATGCAGGTACGGCATTCGAAATATTATCAATTGACATCGCAGATGTAGATGTGGGTACCAATATTGGCGCTAAACTACAAACCGATCAAGCAGCAGCTGACCTGAGGGTCGCTGAAGCAAAGGCGGAAGAACGTCGGGCCATGGCTGTTGCCTTAGAACAAGAAATGACAGCCAAAGCACAAGAGGCCCGTGCCAAAGTTATTGAAGCTGAAACATCTATTCCGATGGCTATTGCTGAAGCCTTTAAAAATGGCCAACTGGGTATTATGGATTATTATAAGTTCCAAAATATAGAGGCGGATACTGATATGAGAAATTCTATTGCTGGAAGTGACGAGAGCAAAAAGGAATCGTAATAATAACTTTAATTAGTTTGCAAACGGAAGTGTCTTTAACTATCAGTTTTTTTATGGTAAAGTTCTTCAATCCAGCGACATTGATTGGTCTCCCGAAGTCGGGCTTTTTCAGGTAAGCAATGAAGAAATCTAACCCGACCACCCGGACGTATTTGGGCCAAAATTGGTTGATCAACCTCGGCTACTACTCCTATTCTGAGATAACCTCCGGTAACAGGACCATCAGCCATCAAAATGATAGGATCACCCGAAGGTGGTATTTGAATTATTCCGGGAAATGTCGTTTTGGAAGAGATGTTATGGGTGTCAGTATGAATAGGATGCCCCGTTAGACGATAACCAACACGACTAATATCTGAACTAACGACAAAAGCACAAGAGTAAAAAGTTTCGATATTCGATACTGTAAATAAAGAAGCCTCTGGACCAGCTATCACATGTACAGTCGTATTTTTAGCAAAATAAGCGCGACAAGGAAGCCCTTCTGGAATCCTACGCGTCTCCATCTCTTTATTACTCTGTGATCCCTTCAAAATATTGTTTGATGCCAATGGCATCCCATTTAATCCCCCCAACTTATTAGCAGTATCTGTAGCAGTACTCCCTAGTACTTTCGTTACTCTAAAACCTCCAGCTACAGCAATATATACAATGGATCCATGAGTATTATTGAATAGCTGAATTCGATCCTGAATACTAAGGTGATGTGTTTCATCTAAAGAAACCAATCGATCATTGATTCTGATTTCAGAGCAAGCCCCTTGCACACCCATGCTGCAATCATTGATTACCTCAAACTCAAAATAGTTTGCATAACTCTCAATAAGGCTATCAAATTTTTTATTCCCCACCAGCCAATTGGCTAATTGAGCACTTATTTTATCCTGGAAACCTGCTCTAGGTACTCCATAATCTTGAAAATCTAGACGACGCGCAGCTTGTATGGTACTCAAAATTCCACTATTGATTATTTTAATTAGGGGCAAATCCATCAAAATCTTTTTTTGAAATCTGCTGAAATTTGACCCTCTGGCCTAATTTTAAAGGCATTGCATTATCCTTCAATAAATCAAATAAAGTCAAGGGAGACCGGCCGATAATATTCCAACCACCCGGGGACTGATTGGGATAAATCCCACACATCCCATTGGCAATAGACACTGATCCTTTCGGTATGATTTTCCTAGGACTCCTCAAGCGGGGAACAGCTAGTGATAATGGCAGCCCATGTAGATAGGGAAATCCAGGCATAAAGCCAAACATTGCTACTTTATACTCGGCATTTAAATGCAAAGTGATGATTTCCTGGTAGTCCATTTTACAGAAGCGCTCCAATATGCGATAGTCTAAGGCAAATGCTTCGTCATAGCAAATAGGAATAATACTCAAAGGTAGACTCGTAGTAATTTCCATCTCATGCTGGTAACTTGCAACTCGATCAATAATATGTGGTACTGACATGAAGCCATTCTTCTCCGAGAAAAGAGTTAGATCCTTGTCAGTGAGCATAAAAGAAGCAATTCCAAGTTCTGGAAACTCTTTTAAATAGTCTCTAAGACCTAGCTGAAAATGTATATCAGAGGAAATATCTGAAATTTCTATTGCATTTTCACCCAAGTATTGCCACTTTATATGAGCCATTAGTTACAAAACTTAATCTCTATATTAGCCTCCAATAATGTTTTGTGTACCTCCTTCAATATAGGCAATATTTGAACATGGTCCCCATGGAAGCAGATCGTTTTTGTGGGGATATTGACTTTTTTACCTTCGATACTGACCACCTCTTGATGATGAATTAACGCCATCACCTGATCGATTACCTCTCCTGTATTTTCCAATATTGCTGCTGAGTTGGATCTAGAGACTAAAGTACCGTCATAATGATACTTTCTATCGGCAAAAGCTTCTGGAATAAAAGAAATTCCCAATTTATCAGCGATATGCTCATGAGCAGTGTTAGCCAAGCCATAAACACAGAGATCTTCATCAATCGCCGAAATGGCCTCATATATAGACCTCGTAATATCCTCATTTAAGGCAGAGTCATTGTACAATGCTCCATGAGGTTTAACATGGTTGAGGCGACCTCCTTGACTTTCAACCATTCCTTTCATTGCTGATATCTGATATAATATAAAAGCATAATGCTCTTTTGGATTTAAATCCATAGACCTCCTACCAAAACCTTGCCGGTCCGGATACGAAGGATGCGCACCAAACCTTACATTACGCTTAAGACCTAATTTTATAGCTTCAAGAATAATCAATGGATCTCCTGCATGATAGCCACAGGCAATACTACAACTACTGATATATTTTAAGAGCAAGGCATCAGTTCCAGCCACATAGTTTCCAAATCCTTCTCCGAGATCACAGTTCAAATCAATCATGCTCATTTGATAAAGATAGTACTCCTCAATAAAATAGGTCATAAAAAAAGCCCTTAGTTTTCTAAGGGCTTTAATAAAGTCT
>CAJWQD010000081.1 GCA_913045135.1 uncultured Flammeovirgaceae bacterium
TTCAGGAGTGGCAATTGTTGGTGAAAAATATTGGTCAGTGGTAAAGGCAAGAAAACTATTAAAAGTGAATTGGGAAAAAAAGTCGAATCCTGTCTATGCTGATAGCAAAGTTTATAAGATTCATCTGGATAAACTTTCTAATGGGAAGTCTTCAAAGGTACGTAAAGATGGATCTCCTTCAAAAATTTTTAGAAGTGCAGAAGATATTGTTAAAGCTCAATATTATTTGCCATTTCAAACGCACGCTGCTATGGAACCTTGCAACTGCGTGGTGAATGTTTCTGTTGACACTTGCGAAATATGGGCTGGAACTCAAAATCCGGATAATGCAATCACTAGAGCTTCAAAGGTTACAGGAGTTCCTGAAAAAAATATTAAACTCAACTTAACTTTCTTGGGCGGTGGGTTTGGAAGAAAATCTTTTAATGATTGGATCGAGGATGGTGTAAGAATTTCAAAACATCTAAAAAGACCGATTAAATTAATAAATTCTCGTGAAGATGATACTAAACATGGATTTGCTCGCCCTTCAAGTAAACACAATATGAGTGCTGTGGTAAATAGCAAAGCTATAAAGGCCTGGGAGCATGTTGTTGTTTCTCCAGACCCTTTGACAGGAAATGCTGCAAATCAATATGGTGCTAGTATTCCCATTCTAAAATGGGCGACAAGTATTGGCATTGTTAAAAACAAAATAAGAAATTACCTTGTTACTGATGGAGCAGCTCACATTCCTTATGATTTTGAAAATATTTCAATAAGAGCATCCCCTTTTGAAACTGATATTCCATTAGGATTTTGGAGAGCAGTATTTCACTCTCAAAATGCATTTGCTAATGAGTGTTTTATAGATGAATTAGCTCACAAATCAGAGATTGACCCAATTCAATTAAGACTTAATCATCTAAAAAATAGCTCAAGATCAATAAAAGTGATTCAAAGGGTATCTGATGAATCTCGTTGGGGATCGATACTACCTAAAAATCATTTTCAAGGATTTGCTTATCATCATAGTTTTGGTACTCATGTAGCCCAAGTAGTAGAATTGTCAATTGTAAATAGTCGAGTAAAAGTTCATAAAGTTTTTTGTAGCGTAGATTGTGGTCAAACAGTAAACCCGATGACGATTAGAGCCCAGATACAAGGATCGATTATTTTTGGCATGGGCGCAACTTTGTATAGTGAAATGACCGTAAAAGATGGGAGAGTTAAAGAAAGTAACTTTGACGATTATCCGGTTGTAAGGTTTGACGATTCTCCTCAAATCAATGTTTTTATACTAAAAAATAATCAAAAACCCGGTGGAGTTGGAGAACCTGGATTACCACCTATAGCTCCTGCAATAGCTAACGCGGTATTTGCTGCTTCAGGAAAGCGCATAAGAAAACTTCCCATACAATCTAAAGATATTTCTTAATAGTAAATATACATTTTTTATTTAGTTAAAAATTCAACTAAATATATTGTATTTATCATGCTTTCCTTATTTTTTCGCTCAAAACGCTTTTTTTAGTTGCAATTGCAACTAAAATAATAATAATTTTAGCTATGTCAAAAGAAGCCTCATTAAAATTTCACATGAATTTGGGCATGTTGATTCGATCAGCTCACAATTCAATGACGGAAAGATTTGTTAAAAATGTATTTAAATCTGGTTTAGATATTTCTATGGATCAATGGATGGTTCTTGGTCCCATATGGCAATTAGGTTCTCCTTCTCAAAAAGATTTAGGTGAAATTTGTTTGAGGGATAAATCAAGTATTACAAGAATCATTGACTCTTTAGAAGGTAAGAGTTTAGTAGTTCGAGTTTCGGATCAAATCGATCATAGAATCAAGCGAGTTATATTAACAAATGCAGGGAAGCAATTATTCTATGATGTCCTTCCAATTATGGAGAAAACAAGGGAAGAAGTTCGAGGTCAAATATCGGAGGAAGAGATTGAAATATTTAAAAACGTATTATCTAAAATTATAAAAAATCTCAACTCAAAAGCGTAATGCGGCCTACTCACCTACTGTTTTCCTCCATTATTATTTTTGCGTTTGGATGCTATCATAACCCCCATACTTCTTCTGATGAATTAGGTATTAATATCCCAGGAGAGTGGTCAATGCCTATTCATGAAAAGTCTGATAATAATAAGGACTGGGTTGCCGCATTTAACGATGAAGACTTAATTTCATACCTTGAAGCAGTAAAGGTAAAAAGTCCAGACTTGCTTTCTATTTTGGAGAATGAAAAAATAGGGCGTTATAATGCGAAAATAAGAGGCGCAAATATTTTGCCCTCCGTAAGCTTTAGCTTCAACCAATCTGAGAGCCGACAAAATTTGTCCGCATTTGGATTTGCAGATTCTTTTTTAGGTAATCAAGGATCCGATTCGTCAAGTCAAAGTAATTCCTCTAGTAGTAATGTAGTATCATTTAAAAATAAAACTTTTGGCCTTGGTCTTAATTATCAGTGGGAGATAGATATATGGGGACGTTTACTTAATGCAAGAATAGCAGCTAAAAAGGATTATGAAGCTGTAAAATATGATTTGTCTTACCTTGGTTTTTCTCTTGTTGTAAGAAGTGCTATACTTTTCTTTCAGGGAGTTGAAGCATTGGAGCAGTCCATGTTATCAAAACAATCGTATACTAGCCTAGTTGAAATTAGAGATCTTGTGAAAAACAGGTATGAAAAAGGGTTACGGTCAAGCTTAGACTATAGACTTGCAGAGACTTCTGTTTCTACAGCAATTCTTGAAATGGAGAACAGAAAAAATCAGTTAGTTAGCTTAAATCGCCAGCTTGAAATGTTAGTGGGAGAATACCCTTCAGGTACTTTTATTCAGCAAAAAAAATTGCCGAAAAATCTGCCTAACATACCAAAAAGTATTCCTGCCGCCATCATAGAAAGACGTCCAGATATTCGTAGTTTAATTTTAAAAGTAGAGTCCAATGTAAGTCGTGTATCACAAGCAAAGAGAAATCTATTGCCAGGTATAAGTCTGACAGGATCGCTTGGAACATCAAGTCAAGACTTTGACCAACTATTAGATAAAGATTATGGGATATGGAATTTGGGTTTGAATGTAACTGCTCCTATTTTTAATGGAAAGCGTCTTAGATCGGCTATAAAAGTTCAAGAGGCAGCTTTTGAAATCTCAAGACAAGATTTAGTTAAGGGTTTACTTAAGGCTTTTTCAGAAGTGGAGCAGCTCATGTACTATGACCAGTCCTTGGAAGTACAGATTAATGCTATGCGATCAGGAGTTGAACAGTCTAAAGATGCGTATAATTTATCTAAAGAAAGATATGACAAAGGCGTCACCACATTGGAATCAGTCCTAAGTAGTCAAAGACAATACAATACGATTAAATCTCAATACTTGCAATTACAGCGTCAATCTATTGAAAATAGATTACTATTGATTTTAGCTCTTGGTGGAGATTTTTCGTTTTTAAACGAAGGGAGTAAGTAAGTGCGCAATATGAAAAAATATTTTGGACCATTATTTTTAATTGCATCCGTAATTATTGCCGTAATATTAATTAGAAATAAGCCAACCGCTAAAATAAAAGAAGTTAAAAAAAACATTCCCTTTGTAAAAACAATGATTCTAAAGTCTCAAAAAGTCAATGCAAGAATTTCCTCCCAAGGCTTTATTAGACCAAAATCAGAATTAAATATTTTATCTGAATTGAATGCAAGAGTGGAATGGATTTCTTCAAAAATGGAACCAGGATCTAGTTTTAATGAAGGAGACACGCTAATCAAACTGGACAAAAGAGATTATGAATTGGCTTTAATTACAGCAGAAGCAAATGTGTTGAATGCAAATGTTAACTTGGAAAGAGAAAAAGCGGAGTCTGATATTGCTTCAAAAGAATGGAAAAGAGTTGGCGGAGGATCAGGAACTGATTTAGCTCTTCGTAAACCCCAACTTGCCCAAGCTAAGGCAACCTTAGAAGCCGCTAAAGCTGAGTTGGAAAGAACTAAGAGGAACTTAGATCGAGCAATTTTCGTTGCACCTTTCAAAGGTAGAGTCAGGTCCAAAAATACAGATATGAATTCTATAGTATTTCCAGGTACTATGCTTGGAAGTATATATGCAACTAAATATTTTGAAGTACAATTACCCATTACTGATCAAGATGTAAAATTCACAGGACTGAGTTTTAATGGATTAGAAATTCCTGATCATAAACAGCTTGATGTTACTTTCACAGTCGGAGATAATATTCTAAACGGAAAAGTTATCAGAGCTGAGGCTGAGGTCGATCCTAGAACAAGAATGCTATCTGTTGTAGCAAGTATTTCCGAAAAGAATAATGATAACAATAATCTGATTTTAGTTGGACAATATATTCAAGCAACTATTTTTGGAATGGAAGTAGATAATATATTTATACTTCCTAGAAATAGTGTTCGTAATGAGTCAATCTGGGTAGTTAATTCTCAGATGCAACTAATGAATAGGGCAGTTGAGATCATTCGATTTGAGGGGGAATTTGCTCTAATTAGTGAAGGAATTGAAGAAGGAGATAGGTTGCTTCAGTCAAGACTATCAAGTTTAATAAACGGGCAAAAAGTAACTTATACACTCAAATAGATTTTATGGAAAAAATAATACGTTGGTTTGTAAGTAATAAGGTTGTTTCAAA
>CAJWQD010000082.1 GCA_913045135.1 uncultured Flammeovirgaceae bacterium
CACTTATCCAGCTAGGCATCAATAACAATGTAGAATCTATCGCCTCTAAGGGGTTTGAGTAATCATGATGATGCCGTTCCGGAGTGAAAATAGAAGCGTCAGCAAAAGCTTGCTTCAATGCAATGATCAGCTGATGAAAAGAAAGACTCTTTTCAATTATTCTGGCATCAGCAAGAGGTATGGATTTCAATGCTTTTGTCCGTAAGGCAACAGTATTTTAATAAGAATATAGAAAATGTCGCTAAGGATCACAAAATATTAAGAATTTTTAGCCTTTCACTAAAAAGGATAAAGTTTTATTGGTTTCATTACCGACCATATCTCGAGCAATCACTTTGACATCATATTTTTTAGAAGAAGAGAAAGCTCCTCTCTCTGACAAATCAATTGTTTTCGGGCTAGAATAAGCCTTATAATCACTACCATTAATTGAATATAAAATCTCTTTTGTCCCCGTTTTATCATCGGTAGCTCCCAAAAACATCCTCACATAGTTTGGGTAAACAGCCAATCCACCCTCAGTTCCAATTTGCTCTAAACCAAAATTTATAAAAATCTCCGGTGGTACATTATCAACATAAGCGGACCCATTTTTTGGTGACTCTGTATTATTAACATTATCGATTGAAAAAAACTCAATTCGTTTGTAACCTTCATTACTTAGGCTAAAGGGCTCATCATAGGTTGTTGTATCTCCATCGTTAACCATGTAATATGATGTTTTTGGTCCACTATCATCATCTTTTGCTAAAAGAGAGATTTTAGACTGTTCGGAGATAAACAATGTATCTCTGGTGAAAAAAGATGGATCTCCAAAGCTTATAGAAGTATTTGGTGCTTTATTATCAAGGAAAAAACTTTCACTTTTCACTTCCTCGGAATTATCCACTCGATCAATAGCATAAAAATTAATGTCCTTTAAACCAAGTGGCCCTGTCAACTTAAAAACGTCTACAAATATCTTTTCTTGTATTGATGGAGTTGAAAAATATATTTCTTTTACGCCCGCTTTATTATCTGTTGCAACAATATTAAACTCTGTCCTTTCGGATACAAAAATATAATTGCCTTCAAATTTATCACCCATCACTTTTAGATTAGAGACCGGAGCGGTCTTATCTAAAAATATCTCTTCAATTTTCGTAAGTTCTTCATTTTCAACATTATCAATTGAAAAATAATTTATTTTGTAAGGTCCCTCGTCCAATGAATCCATTGATATTCGCATTTCATAAATTAGCTCTTTACCTGCGTTTAAACTCATATAGGTTGTATTTACGCCACTTAAATTGTCTTTTGCAACAAGAGCTAATTGAGTAGAAGGACCCACCACGTTTTCAAACTTAACTCCAATAAATTCTACTAAAGTCTCCGGAGGAGTGAGGTCAATCGTAAAAGAAGTTGATCTACTCAACTCAGTGTTACCTACATTGTCTACGGAAAAGAAGAATAATTTGCGTGCCCCTTCAACATTCAAACTTGATTTTGCCTCACTGTATTCAACATATTGCCCATCCTCTGAAAAAAATGTTTTTGATAATCCCGAAACAGATTCCTTAGCCGGCAAAATAAATTTTAGACCCTTACCAAAATAAGTAATTTGACCTTCAATATATTCAGGAGCACCTTTGAAAAAAATTTTAGTTTTTGGGGCAATACCGTCTGCATAAATAGGAAAGAGTATTTCTCTTTTTGGATCATGGTAAGTCTGCTTCTCCTTATCAATAGCCCACTTACTCCTGAAGTAATTAACTCCCTCTGTATCTAAAAACATAGGATTTGCATCTTGTGGATTTGCCGTAGTTTCCAAATTAATGCCTTTCCCATCTTTGGTGGTGGAAACTGATAAATAGATTGGTAAATCTCTCTGAACGTAGATTTTTGACCCGTCCTGAAACATTATGGCCTCGAAAACTGGCTTTTCGGGTTCACTCTGTGTATAACCCTCATAAAAAAAAGAGATGCACATAACTGCCCATAAAATTTTACACTTTTTCATAACTTTTTGATTTTACAATAAACAAATTATCAAAAATTATTAATTTCAAAAAAAAATAAACAACATAATAAATCAAAATTTTGTTAAAAATACAATTATTACTTGAATTGAGGGCTCAAGAATGATAATATTTCTTCTCTTTTGAATAGTTTATCCGTTTTAAAAGCGATCCATATTGCAAAAAATCTCTTAATATTCAACACTAATAATAATTAAAAGAAATAATAGGCTATTGTTTTTCAACTTCTTTGATTTTGCTTTTTACATTTGAATTCTCTGATTTAGCTAGTTCAACTAAGGCCTTCAATGCTGAAAATCTAACATAGGCATCTGCACTGGGTAGCTGATCTGATACATTAATCGAGGCATATAAGTATTCTATTTGGTCCATAATTTTAGGCTGCATATAAATCCCTTCCCCCGTCACAAAAGAGCTCAATTGGGATGTGATATCATCTAAACGCCTACCTTGGGCATACATTTTTTCTTGCTCAAGCTCAAAAACATACTTTTTAACTTCTGTTAGTAATTTAACTATTTCACGACCCAATTTTTCTTGTTGCTGAATGTCTTCCTCAGTCACACCCGAACTTAAAATACGAGGATCAGTTAGTAACTTGAACTTCTCAATGTAAACTTTTTCTCCAACGGTTAATTTGACGCGGTAGTCACCAGAAGCGACAAAAGGACCATTTTTAAATCTTAGCCGATCAAGTTTATCCCAAGGACCTAAATGTCGCATGTCCCATTTGAATCTATGAAATCCAAAAGATTTCGCAAGTGATTGATCTAATAAATACGTCTCACTGCTCATATTCATATTTACGATAGTATCAGTCGCATCCCATTTGTCACTTACGAATAAATTAAGCGTCTCACCGGCCATATTCTCTATTTTCAGACTAATCGGCAGATTCAACGTATCCGCAATATAATAATCGATGAACATAACAGGATATGGATATAGATCACCTCCCGTTTTCGGATATTTCATTCGATAAGTATCTTTGGGTTTAAATAACTGAGTCCTTTTTAGTCCAAAATTAGAGTCATGCAATGGAGTCAAGTTGTCTAAAATCCAAAAACCCCGTCCCATTGTAGATATCACCAAATTATCTCTAAATACTTTAATATCTGTCACTGGAGTGATAGGCAAATTCTGTTGAAAAGACTCCCATAATTTTCCTCCATTTAAGGATATAAATAATCCACAATCCGTGCCTGCATAAAGTAAATCAGGTAAGTTTGGATCTTCTCTAATCACTCGGGTAGGACAATCAATGGGCAAACCATTGGTTCCATCTGTAAGAAGCTCCCAATTCTTACCATAATCACTAGATTTATATATGTAAGGTTGATCATCACCCAGCTGATATCGCAGCACACTAAAATAAGCTTTTGCGGGATTATGCGGTGAGGGCTCTAAGGCATCAACTCTACCACCACCCGGGAGCTTTGAAGGAGTCACCTTTTCCCAATTTTTACCTCCGTCTCTAGTCATATGAACGGGCCCATCATTGGAACCGACCCAAATCTGTCCAGGATCTATGGGTGATTCTCTTATCGAATAAATTGCACTATAAAATTCTTCTCCCGTAATGTCTCGAGTTATCGGGGACCCAGAAATCACTTGTTTTGATGGTTCAAAGGCCGTGAGGTCGGGCGATATTATCTCCCATGTTCTACCTTCATCCAATGTTTTGTGTACATATTGGGAAGTATGATATATCACCTTGTCGTCATGCGGAGAAATGTGAATAGGAGAAACTCTTTGAAATCGAAATTTTAAATCTTTTGGATTATGTCCGTACATGTTGGCCGTACCCACATCATAGCTTCGTTCTAAGCCGGTTCTTTTATCAAAAACTTTGAATCTACCTTTACAATTGGCATAAACAATATTGTGATCCCCAGTTTTAGGTACGGCAGGTCCGGTCTCGCAACCACCAGTATTGATAATCCACCCCCTATTACCATCCTGGAGGCCATAAGGCGCCATAGAAGGTACCGCAATGGTTGTATAATTGTCCTGCTGACCCGCATAGAGCCAAAAAGGAAATTGATCATCTACTTCAACTTGATAGAGCTCAGCCGTCGGTTGGTTAAATTGAGTGCTCCAAGTTTTTCCTCCATTATGTGTAACATTGGCACCGCCATCATTGGATTGAATGAATAAATTAGGATCATTTGGATTAACCCACATATCATGATTATCACCATGAGGCGATTGCATTTCGTCCCAATGTTTACCTCCATCTGTTGATTTATAATATCCTGTAGCCATGATAAATACATTTTCAGGATTTACGGGATCCACTTTTACATTGGTATAATAAAAGGGTCGGGTGCGTATCTTATCCTCATTTGAGATTAATGTAAAACTTTGCCCTTGATCGTTTGATTTGTACAATCCTCCATCCTCTCCTGGAGCCTCGATAAGGGCATAAACAAGTTTTGAATCTGCCGGACATAACTCCAGATCAATTTTCCCTATCAGCCCTTTGGGTAGTCCCACACTAATTTTTTCCCATTTTGATCCTCCATCGATCGATTTGTAAATACCTCCTTCACTAGC
>CAJWQD010000083.1 GCA_913045135.1 uncultured Flammeovirgaceae bacterium
TTTTTAGTTGTTTGATATAGTCGCAATCCTTTAAATTATATATAATGAAAGCAATTTTTTTACTATTGATATTTACATTTTCTCATTCAGCCTTTAGTCAATGGTTAACTACGAAAGGAAAGGTAATTGTCAATGAAGAAGATCAGGAAATTTTGTTGAGAGGCATGGGGCCAGGTGGATGGATGGTTATGGAGGGATATATGATGCAAACAGCAGGTTTTGCTGGTACGCAACATGAAATTAAATCAAATTTAATTGATTTGATGGGTGAAGAAAAAACAGAACTTTTTTTTGACATGTGGTTGAAAAATCATTTTACTAGACGGGATGTAGACTCTTTAGCTGCATGGGGATTTAACAGTATTCGGCTACCCATGCACTATAATCTCTTTACTCTTCCGATCGAGGCTGAACCGGTAAAGGGTAATAACACATGGCTTGAAAAAGGGTTTGCTATGGTAGATAGTCTGCTCGATTGGTGTGGCTCTAAAGAGATGTACCTTATTCTTGACCTTCATGCCGCTCCAGGAGGGCAAGGTTACAATGCTGATATATCAGACTATGACGACTCTAAACCTTCTTTGTGGGAGAGTAAAGAAAATAGAGATAAGACAGTTGCTTTTTGGAAAAAAGTTGCTGAGAGATACAATAATGAGCCATGGATAGGGGGATATGATTTAATTAATGAGACAAATTGGAATTTACCTGGCGGAACTCTTTTAAGGAACTTATATGAGGAAATTACCGATAGCATACGAGCTACCGGTGATGAGCATATTTTATTTATCGAGGGAAACTGGTTTGCAAACGATTACACTGGTTTAACTCCACCTTGGGATGATAATATGGTTTACAGCTTTCATAAATATTGGAGCTCTTTAGATGATTTAGACTGGATCATTCCCTTAAGAGACCAATATAATGTTCCCTTGTGGATGGGTGAATCAGGTGAAAACTCTAATACTTGGTTTACAGATGCTGTAATTCTTTTTGAAGAAAACAATATAGGATGGGCTTGGTGGACAATGAGAAAAATGGAAAGCATTAATAGTCCCTATAACATTCCGATTAATCAGGGATATAAGAATATATTAGACTTTTGGAGAGGAGAGGGATCTAGGCCTTCTGAAGATGAGAGTTTTAATGCGGTTATGAAATTAGCTGATAATTTATTAGTTCCGAATAATACTTTAAGGCCTGATGTTATAGATGCCCTAATGCGACAACCTAATACTGAAGCGACAATTCCCTATTCCGATCAGAGTATTCCTGGAGCCGTATATATGTCTGATTATGATTTAGGGAAAAATGGTATTGCCTACTATGATGTCGATGCAGCTAATTATCAATTAACAACAGGCCAATGGCAAGCTTGGAATTCTGGCTGGGCCTACAGAAACGACGGAGTGGACATTGAGACGAATGAATTGGCAAATGGGAATGGTCACCATGTAGGATTTACTTATAAAGGGGAATGGATGAATTATACCATTAATGTTGATCAATCGGCTACTTATAATTTGAGCGTTCACACTGCTTCCAAGGAAAGCGGGGGGCAATTTCATTTATCAATGAATGGAGAAGACATCACAGCTCATACCACGGGAAGCAGTACGGGTGATTGGACAAAATTTGATAGCTTGGCTATTGAAAATGTGTATCTAGAGGAGGGAAAACATGTATTGACATATCATGTTGATAATGATATTCCCTTAAATATTAGTCATATCAATTTTAAGGATATGTATTATACAAATATTTCTCCTTTTACTATTATCACCGGGACTACTTTTAAAGATCAAAAATCAATAGAAATAGTTTTAAATGATAAAATTGATAGTACCTCTTTAGTAAATGCCGCTAATTTATTTTCAGTAACTGTAAATGGCCAAATAAGATCCATTAATGGGATAACGCAGGTCAAAAACAAGTCAAGAACATTATTATTAGAATTATCGGGAAGCTTGATGTATTCAGATGAAATAAGATTAAGCTATTCTGGCGATGCCATTACCTCAGAATCAGCAAAGATACTGGGTAACTTTAATAATTTAATTGTTCTAAACAATCTACCGATTGAATTTGTACTTCCAGGGGTCATTCAGGCTGAGAACTTTGTTATTATGTCAGGATTCCAAACAGAGTCAACTTCAGACGAAGGCGGAGGGTTCAATCTAGGTTATGTAAATATAGGAGATTTTGCAGATTACTCGATATATGTTCCTACTGAAAAAGAATTTAATGTAAAGTTAAGAGTTGCTGCACTTTCAGCTGAGGGATCTTTAGCCTTTTATTCAGTTATCGACTCTGTTGAAAGTGAGCTTTTCGCAATTACTACACCTGTTACCGGAGGATGGCAGGATTGGGTTACCATTCATACCAAAGCTCTGATTCCAGCAGGATCATATACGCTTCGCCTGAAAATACTGGGTGCAGGAGAGTTTAATCTTAATTGGTTTGAATTCACAAATGTCATTACCGGATTTTCTACTAATAACAGAGAATCTCTCTTTTATCCAAACCCTACAAAAGAATTTATTAATATAAAAGATCCTGATTTTGACAATTTCTCTATTTTAAATTTGAATGGATCAAAAGTCATGTCAGGAGTAATACCCCAAAACGGTTCACTATCATTTAAAACTATATCACCCGGTATTTATATAATAAAGATGTTTAGTCAAAAAACAAGAAAATCTAAAAGTCAAAAGTTAATAATTACAGAATAATTCCATATAAAAAGTATATTATTAATGATTTAAACTAATTTCTTTAAAATATTTATTTTCTTTAGTTTTCCTTTTCTATTTTATGAAAAAAGGTCTTTTAACAACATTTGTTAAAATAGTTAACTATATTACTCTTATTTTTTTTAATTAATTAACCTTTTTTAAAATCATGATTGTCAATTTTAAAAATTTAAAAGCTGTAATAAGCGGATTCTGGATACTCTTTCTTTTCATGTTTATCTCCATAAGTAGTTGTAGTACACCTGCGAAAAAAGTAGATGATAGTGTAGATAATGTAGAATCTTCCTCAAATCAGGCCACTGAGCAACCTGCTGATAGTTTAGCAGAGAAAGATAATGAACATCCAGCAGATCATGAGGCCGGAGACGAGCATCCTACTGACTCAGAGCATCCTAATAATTGAATATGTTACATTTAAGAGGTTCTTCTTTCAAAAGAAAAAGTAGTCTTGACGTAAGATGTCTTACCTCCAATCTCCAGTATTGGGTAAGCTAAAAAGTTAATAGGTCCAGATTGGGGTAACGGTTCTGGTTTTAAATCTCTACCACGACTGAATTCTATGCGATTGGCAGGATGATGCCCAAAGTAATAAGTAGCAAGTGGTGTGTATTTGTTCGCTTCACTAATGTCTACAGGCCACCATTTCCCCTCGGCGTAAAACTCTGCCCAGCAATGGTACCCATCAATACCTCCTTCATTGCGCTGGGACGGGATTGAGGCGCCTACAGCAAATCTTGATGGTATTCCAGCAGAACGGGCAAGTGATATAAAAAATGAATGAAACTCTGTGCAGTTACCAGATTTAGAATCACAAGCATAGTTCGCGTCACCTGTTCCGTAAATACCTTCTTTAGCATACCGCATATTATCAATAATGTAATCATATAAAGCTCTGGCTTTCATCAATGGAGTATCCGCTTTTTTTGATTCAATTACAGTACTTGAAATTACTCCAAATCGATCTCCGATAGGATTTAATGCCGTGGACTTGAGATATTTTCTTTGATTAAAATGAGCATCAGGATAGGCTGATTTCTCTATTCTTTGTACCTGATATTTTATTATAATTTTGTCGTGACTATGCTTACTCAATAGCTTAAGATGGAGAATACTATTTTTATTTGCATCTTCATTAAGCACTTGATGTTTAACAGGAGCATCAATGGATAATATCTGAATTTTTTGGAAAGAATCGCTTTGCGCTATTGGAAGCCAAATTTCGGAGGATTCTTTTAATTTAGGTAGCTCCACGTCATAAGTGAAAGTAAAGCGATCGGAACTTTCAATCACACCCAAAAGCTGTGATTCTGCATTTTTTATCGGCACAGTATACCAAGTTTTATCAGCACCTTGTTTCCAAGCATAATAAGGTTTTCCGTTAAGCTTATGAATATTTGTCTTTGTCACTTTCATTTGATCAGCATTGCCTTTCAGAAAGAAATCAACATCATATACATCTCCATCTGCAGTGGCAAGATCTACGCAAGCGAAGAATTCATGACTTCCAAGGATCGATAGGTATTCCGTATGTACTCTAACAAGTTTTAGCCTCAATTTCGTACTATCATCATTCCAAAAAGTAAAATAACCACCACCTGCCTTAATTTTTGAATCGATATTAGATCTGATGCCCCG
>CAJWQD010000084.1 GCA_913045135.1 uncultured Flammeovirgaceae bacterium
GTTTATATAGATGTGATGGATATTGTGAACGTCTCAGGTGTGGCTTTTATTTTCACGATATTAGCTTCAATCTTTCCAGCTATCAGAGCAAGCAAGGTTTTGCCTGCAAAAGAACTCAGATACGATTAACCTTCTTTTTTTTCCTTTCCGCCCTTCTAGTTTCCCAATCACTTATTATTTGCCATCGCCATAGCATCAGTACGATAAAGTAGCCTAAAAGACCAAATAAAATACCGCATAAAAAGCTTCCTAAAAAGAGAGGAAATAAAATATCTGAACCAAGATTACTGAACCACTGCCAGTTGAGCTCGACATTGAAATCTTCAATAGTTGAATTCAATAAAATACTACCTAATTTGTAGGTCAGAAAAAACATTGGCGGAATAGTGAAAGGATTGCTTATCCAAATAACTGTCAGCGCTAGCGGGAGATTCGCGCCAATAGCAAGGGATAAAAATACTGTGGCTATTGTTTGGATTGGCAGTGGTATGAAGGCGCAGAAGATACCAATACCAAAAGCTAACGACACAGAATTCCGATTTAAATGAAAAAGGTTTGGGTGACTAGATAAAGATTTAAGCCAATGGGCATCTGATTTATTAAATCGCTCTTTTGCGCCAGACACGAGCTTTTTTATAAATCTTTTTAGCATTTATTTGTCCCTTTTATTTAAAGCTTATTATGCCCTCATGTATACTTAATAACTAATGTTTCTGTGCTTGAAAAATATTTTTCGTCACCTTCTTGATCGATAAAATATCTCAAAATATAGGGTTAAAAAAATTGGATTTACCAGCGCTTTCAATTAAAAACTTAACAAAGATCTATAACGATTCCTTTAAGGCGTTAGATGGAATAAGCCTTGATGTGAGGCAAGGAGATTTTTTTGCTTTATTGGGTCCTAATGGCGCAGGGAAATCTACGACAATTGGAATTATTTGTTCCTTGGTTAGGAAGACAGAGGGAACTATTTCGGTATTTCAGCACGATGTAGATCAAGATTTCTCATCTGCGAAACATTTGATTGGAGTCGTACCTCAAGAATTTAATTTCAATCAATTTGAGAAACCTATTGATATATTGATTACTCAGGCTGGATATTTTGGGATAAAGGCTAGCATTGCCTCAGTAAGAGCTGAAAAATATTTAAAGCAGCTTGGTCTCTGGGAGAAAAGAAATGACTTCTCTAGAAATTTATCAGGTGGTATGAAGAGAAGGCTAATGATTGCCAGAGCATTGATCCATGAGCCAAAATTACTCATTTTGGATGAACCTACAGCAGGAGTTGATATTGAACTTCGCAGGTCAATGTGGAATTTTTTAAAAGAAATCAATGGCAATGGCACCACGATTATTCTTACAACCCATTATTTAGAGGAAGCTGAAAATTTGTGTCGTAACATTGCGATTATCGATCATGGCAAAATCATAGAGAACACGAGTATGAAGTCGCTCTTAAAAATGCTTGATAGAGAGACATTTGTTTTAGATCTTTCCAACGAAATTGACGCTTGTCCAGAGATAGAGGGTTACTCAATTTCTCTAAAAGACCAGAATCAAATTGAAGTAGAAATCCCAAAGTCTGAATCACTCAATGAGCTGTTTTCAGAGCTCTCGAAAAAAAATATCAGCATTATCAGCATGAGAAATAAAACTAATCGTCTTGAGGAATTATTTCTCGGTATGGTTGAAAAGAATTTAGGACAAGAGAGTCAAAAATGAATAACAAAGAAAAATGGATAGCTTTCTATACGATTTTGCGTCGAGAGATACGCAGATTTATGAGAATCTGGCCGCAAACACTGTTACCACCAGTAATTACAATGATTCTATATTTTGTGATCTTTGGTCAGCTTATTGGTTCCAGAATTGGTTCCATGGCGGGGTTGCCCTATATACAGTTTGTAGCGCCTGGACTGATAATGATGTCTGTAATTACAAACTCATATTCAAATGTTGTGTCATCTTTTTTCGGATTAAAGTTTCAGAGAAACATTGAAGAGTTGTTAGTATCGCCAGTGCCAAATTGGATAATTTTATTGGGCTACATAGCTGGTGGAATGTGCAGAGGATTGGGGGTAGGGATTTTAGTAACTCTAATGGCTCTTTATTTTACGTCCTTCAGCATTCACAGCTTAACCGTGACTGTGGCGATCGTTTTAATGACCTCGCTAATGTTTTCAATTGCTGGACTTATTAATGCAATTTTTGCAACCAGCTTTGATGATATATCAATAATACCTACCTTTGTTTTAACGCCCCTTACCTATTTAGGAGGAGTTTTTTACTCAATAAATCTACTTGGTGATTTTTGGCGTGATGTATCAATGTTTAATCCAATTCTGTATATGGTGAACGCGTTTCGTTTTGGTATCTCAGGTATAACGGATATCGATATCATATGGTCATTTTCGATGGTGGGGTTAGCATCTATTATATTATTTTTATATGCGCTATACCTGCTTGAGAAAGGATCTCGTTTGAGAAGTTAATGAAGAATTACGACGAGACAGAGCTTGGCAAAGAAACTACGTACATTGAAAATTATGACCCGAACTTACTTTGCCCAATTAGCAGGAAAAAAGCACGAGAGAACGCCATACCCTCAGAAATCCAATTTCATGGTATTGATCGCTGGACTGCTTATGAGCTATCTTGGCTCAGTCTATCGGGGTTACCCAGAGTAGCAATTGGGACTTTTAATTTTCCTTGCGATAGCACAAATGTTGTAGAGTCAAAATCCTTTAAGTTATATCTCAATTCCTTTATTCAAACGAAATTTGCATCAAAAGATGATGTTGTAAATACGATTGTTGAGGACTTAACTGATATCTGTGGAGCTGAAGTATCTGTAGATATCGACAATCTTGATGAATACCAAGAAAAAATAAAAATTAGTGAGCCTAAAGCGATTTGTATTGATGGGAGCGACATGTCATTTACACAATATCAACCTGATCAATCCCTTTTAAAGGTAAATGAAGATCAAGAGATTTCCGAGTTCCTTTATTCTAATCTTTTAAAGACAAATTGCCCGGTTACAAATCAGCCAGACTGGGCTTCTATATATGTGGATTATACAGGATCAAAAATCGACAGAGAAAGCTTGCTGAAATACATAGTTTCATATCGACTTCATCAAGATTTTCATGAGATTTGTGTCGAAAAAATATTTTGTGATTTATACAACCTAACTCAACCTAAACATCTTTCAGTTTACGCAAAATACATGAGGCGTGGTGGATTGGATATAAATCCGTACAGGAGCACATCTAATAAACAAGACTTGGGAAAAATGCGGCATGTTAGGCAGTAAACTCAGATTACTGTCAAAGGTAGAAAGATTGTTTTTGGTAATCCATTTGTGTAGAGTCGCGCGCTAAAGTATAGGAAAGGTTTTTGTGGTGAGGTGTCCGAGTGGTTGAAGGAGCACGCCTGGAAAGTGTGTAAGCGTTAATAGCGTTTCGAGGGTTCGAATCCCTCTCTCACCGCCAGCAAAATAACTTGTTATTAATCAAAGGGTTATGATACCCTAAATGCCCTTTGGCGTAATAATGGCGTAATGGACTATGGCATATATTAGAGAAAGTTATTGTAATCTAAATGATTTCGCCCATCTTCCTGCTTCATACCCGGGCTTTACACCCTGAAAAAAGGTGCTAGAGCTGCTTCTTTTTATTTCTTTTATCTTGACTAATAATTCCTGACGGTCCTTGATCATCTCTTCAAAAGTTATGTTTTTATTTCTCAGATATGGCGAGAGAAGATTCTTATAGTAAACCGTGGTGGACCGTGCAATACGATCATTATGGTCATTAATTAAGGAGGCAAGACGAGCCTGAAGGAATCCAAAATGCTCAGTTTTTGTATATGAGAAAGTCAATTCAATTGAAGTTGAGAAGCCTAGTTCAATAGATCTTATCTCAGGCAGTTGCACTTCATTAATTTTGATTGCAAATTACCATCAAACAGAACTATATTTTTTGCAGTTTTACTTAAAGGACTATTATGATTTAAAATAAGAGGGATGAGATCATTAATTTCAGTAATTTCATCTATACTCTTTACCTCTTTGTTTGTGTTATCTAGTGTCTGTTTTTGCTTATCCTCAAACAGGTTATTTGGCGTTTCTTGTAAGAAACTATGCACACCTGATTGTTTTAAAAACTCTAAATATTCTTTATTTGATTGAA
>CAJWQD010000085.1 GCA_913045135.1 uncultured Flammeovirgaceae bacterium
TAGGTTCAATATATTCGTTTTCATCATCTGGTTCTTTAACAGAAAAAGGTGCAGCAACATGTAAAACGTATTTACAACCTTCCATAGCATCATCCCAACCATCGTCACTCAAAAGATTAAGCTTAACAAATTCTAATCTCTCACTTGTATCTATTTCTTTATTTATGCCATTCAACACTTCACTTTCTTTATTATTATCTCGAATTGAACCCTTTACATAATAGCCTTTTTTCAATAGCTCTACTGCACAATGGTGGCCTAAAAAACCTGATATTCCTGTTACTAATACTTTTTCCATGATATTTCCAATTTTATTTGAATACAAACTACAAGAATTATTGTTTAGAATGCAAAATGGAAGAGTATTGCTGAAACATAATCCATTAACTCAACTTACTTTTCTCAACCTGATTAAGATTACGGGCAGGGGGGTGGCATGCGAGAATAAAATAAGCACACAATTAGGTCAGGTTAATTTTTTAGATAAGATTTGCTTAGGTATTGGGCAGTCAGTAAACCTACTTTGTTGGTCGGGATTCATTTCACTCAATTTCCTTTTGACTTGTTCAAGAGATTTTTCAAAATAAGATTTATCTCCGATCAATTGATATATTCTATAGTTAATATCATAGTCAATGAAAGTATTGTCATTATGCTTATCTATTATTTCTGAAAGTTCAGATAAATCAGTTTCTCTGTTGAGGCTTTTATTAACAAGACAGATTAACAATCTTGATTGTAATTCTAATTCAACTTCACCAAACCCAACACTTTTCTGTATGTCAATTGATTGATTTATGAATTTTAAAGCCTCATCGAAATTCTCTAATTCGTAGTGTATTTTCCCAATATCACCCAAATGCCAAGCCATGCCTCGTTTTTCTTTTTGTTTTGTATGTAAATCTAATGCATCATTATAACTCCTCATTGCATTAGCATAATCGCCTTTTCTCCAAAATACATTCCCTGTACTATTTAGGATGTGCCCATAAGATTTACTATAGACTGTGGTACTTTCTTCCGCTTTTTTAAGTGTTTCTAATGCTTCATCAAAAAGCCCCATGTATGTCTGACCCCAGCCAATATTATTTAGAAGTGTTGCTGCTTGTTTTTTGTTTTCTAGCTTTTCAATAATTTTTAATGCTTCTTTTTGGAATTGAATACTTTTTAAATTTTCACCCTTATGATGGTAACAAACTCCTATTCCATTCAGAGCATTAATTAATAATTCATTGCTTTGAATCTCTTCGCTCAATTGTTTAGACTTAAAGTTATATTCCAATGCTTTATCAATATCGCCCTTCTGCCAAAAAATAGTTGAGTAATGTGAATATACCTCGCAACTAATGGGGTCCGAATCGACATCTTTAATACTATTTTCAATCTCCATTAAATGGCTTTTTGACTTTTGAAAATTACCAAAGTGAGTGTAAATGCTGCATAGTAACAATTTTGATTCAACAATACTTGGATCTATCTCAATAGACTTTTTTAAGATGTCTTTTGCAATTAATATATCTGACTCTGTTTTAAATTTTTGAAACTTGTGTTTCCCTTTTAGATAAAATTCGTAAGCATCTGGATCATAATGTCGACCTGTTTTGCTTGTCTTTTTTTTCACATCAAGTGCTGCAATTAGCCCTTCTGACAGATTATCTTTTATTTCTGAAAGCTGTTCCCATTTTTCTTGCCACCTATCCGACCATATAACCTTTTGCTCTTTGGTATCATAAAGTTCAATTGACAGTTGGAATACTTCACCCAATTTCCAGAGCGTGCCTTGAGCAATATACCTAACATCTAGCTCATTGGATAACTGACTAACTCTTAATTTTTCAAAATTTTCAACTTTTTCAACATCTTTAAGGCTAGCAGTTCTAATCAGTCCAGCTTTACTACAATCTGAAATTATATCCGCAGATATTCCGTATGCGTAAAACACATCTTCGTCCGCCCCTTTATTTTCAAAAGGTATGATTGCTAAAGATGGTACTTCATCATCTTTGTGAGTTTCGATTTCAGTATCTTTATATTCATCGAATTTTGGAATTACTAGGTACTCATCTTTGATTGCATAAACCTCAACAAGACGTCCGACACCTTTCAATGATTGTAAACCTAATGGTACGCCATCAAAGCCATCTTTGTTTATCAATTCATCATATACATTTCTAGATACAAGCACCCCACCTGCTGGTGCTAAGGACTCTAATCTTGAAGCAATATTCACTCCATCACCATAGACATCATTATTATCAAAGACAATATCTCCGATGTGTATTCCAACTCTTACTTTCAGGTCCTCTTTATTCACTTCCTTTTGTAGTTCTTTTGCGCAAGCAGAAGCGTTAAATCCAGAGTTAAAGTAGGATAGAGTACCATCACCAATTTCTTTAACATATTCACCATTATGATCATCAATAAGAGTTTTAATAATGGTTCTTTTTTTACGAAGCATCTCCAGTGCTTTTTGTTCACTTTGAGACATCGCCTCAGTATATCCTGCAATATCAGTAAACATGATTGCAGCTGTTTTACGTTCTATGCTTTTTTGATTTGACATAACTAAAATTAATTCATCTATTCCCACTTTCGCGGGGTTTTTTGTTTCTACTAATCCGTACTCCCCGCAAAGTATTTTAAAAGAAATACTAAAATTTTAAATGCTTTTGAGATTTACAGACTTTTATTATTAAAATAAAATATTAGGATCAGCTGTTCCAGAAAAGATTTATTAAAAATAACAGCTGGGAACTATTTTCATTACTAACTGAATTATTTGATATAGCAAAAAACTTAGTCAAAGTAAAAGATACTAAAACTACAATAAAGGTGAATTTGGTGGCTCGAAATGGAGTAATCCAGATCCTGTTCGTTGAGTGAAAAAGGAGAAGTTTGCTAAACTAGTTTCTGGTAAAATTATCAAACCATCATAATGAAAGATGCTAAAACACTCTTGTAAAATAATAATCTCATTATTTATGATTAATGTCGCCATTGCTAACTATTATCAATTGGGAGACATTGTTGAAAACTTTGGAGCTCCTATATGCATGAATGGAAATGAAGAGCAGATTTGGGAATATAATTCTCAAGGGACAAACCAAGTAACACTTTTAAGCTTTTTTGCTACTTGGTGAGGAGGATGTCAAGCGGAGGCTCCGTACCTTGAAGAAATTCACCAACAATACATCGATGAAAATGTTAAAATAATTGCTGTAGGAGAAAGTTGGGGGTCACCCTATACGTGTGAAGAGTGGACAACTACTTTTGGAATAACATTCCCGATCCTCGATGATGAAATAGATTCTTTAAGTTCAATTTTTAGTAATGCAATACCCCACAACATCGTTATTGACGGAAATGGCCAAGTAATCTACACTGAAGCTGGCCATAATCTAAGTCCAATACTTGAGGCAATTGATGAAGGTTTAAATACTATTGTTAGTGATTTAGATAACGATGGTGTATTTGATGATATAGATAACTGTATTGATATCTATAATCCAGAACAAATCGACTTTGACTTAGATCATATTGGCGATGAATGTGATAACTGTGATAATCTGAATGTGTTCATAGATGGGAATATATATGGTGATATTAATCTTAGTGGAAACTTTACAATTGATATTTTTGATTTATTAACTCTGACTGACATAATTGCATTTAATAATCAAGGAAGTTGTGGGTTTGATATCGGGGATATCACAAATGATGGAGCCGTAAATATTCTAGATGTAATATCTCTATCTCAAATAATATTAAATGACTGATTATAAGGAGTATTATTCTTTTGATAGTAATGAAACAGTTAAAAATTAGATTAATGTGACTAAACCTCACTCACTTTTTTCATCCAAATAACCCTATCACTATAAAGTCCAAATAAAGTCCATTTGCACAATGTATTTAAGAAGAAAGTCCGCTTCCTGTTTCTTTGATGATTGCTACGATTAGGCATTCATATGTCCCGCTCTAACTCGCCCCATGTTTCGCCTGCCCCAGCAGGTTCTAATGCCAAAAGCCCACAGCGATATTTGGGGGTGTTTCGGTATAGCGGCCGGGCACTGGGGCTAGTATGGACTACGCATCGGGGACTGGCGCTGGCGATGATGGCGCTGGTAT
>CAJWQD010000086.1 GCA_913045135.1 uncultured Flammeovirgaceae bacterium
GAAACTTTCAAAAAAGATCTTCTATTGTATTTTGTTTTAACAAGAGTCATAAAATGTAATGATTAAGTGAGTTGAGCTGCTGCGGTTTTAATTGCAGTTTTTATCCTTGTATAAGTTCCACATCGACAAATGTTACCCATCATGGCGCGATCTATATCTTTATCAGATGGATTCGGATTAATTTTGAGAAGTGCTATGGCACTCATAATTTGTCCAGATTGACAATAACCACATTGAGCTACATCGTGAGTTAACCAAGCTTCTTTCACAATTTTTTCAATTTTTTCGGATGATTTTGAGAAGCCTTCAATAGTAGTGATTTCTTGATCACCAATAGCATTTAGAGCTACAGAACATGATCGAATGGCTGAGTTATCTAAATGAACCGTACATGCCCCACATTGAGCAATTCCACACCCATACTTTGTTCCAACTAAATCTAGGTGATCACGTAATACCCATAAGATGGGTGTGTCTGGGTCGGCATCAATATTTTTTACCGCTCCGTTGATTTTGAGTTTAAATTTAGCCATGGTCTATTTAATTGATATAAATATGCTTTCTAATATAATAATGATTCTTCTTATTTCAAAAATAATTTGAAACTCAGTTTTTTATAGGGTTAATAATTGGAATCTCAGGCTATTTAATCATTTAATCTAATAAAGAATTCATGAATAATGTTTAACTTTTTTGGATGAAAGAAATCGAGAATAATATTAAAGATTCAGCTAATATGGTATTTAGCGAGGTGATCAAAAAAAAGATTTTTTTTTATATTTTTTTCGCAGGTATTGGTTTAATTAGTTGCGATACTTCTGATAAATTAACCATTGATAAAGGGACAAATATTTCCCTTATTGGTAATAATTTAGGTGCTAGAATGATGCATTATGGATTTTTCGAAACACAAATACAACTCACGTTTCCTGACAGTTTTTTAGTCGTAAGAAATTTATGCGATGCAGGGAATACGCCCGGCTTCAGACCTCATTCGGGCCGAAATGAGCCCTGGGCTTTTCCAGGTGCTGCTCAATTTCAAGATGCACTGGCAAAGAAATCAGGCAGTAAGGGACATTTCGAAACTCCGGATCAGTGGCTAGATAGATTAGATACTGATTTAATTATAAGTTTTTTTGGATTCAACGAATCATTTGAGGATTCAACTGGGTTAGGTCTTTTTATGGATGAATTGCATGCCTTTATCAACCACACCCAAGCACAAAAATACAATGATCATGAAGCACCAACCTTGGTATTGGTTTCACCTATCGCTTTTCAAGATTTGTCAAAAACAGAAGATCTTCCAGATGGGATTGAAATTAATAGGAGATTGAAAATGTATACAAAGGCCATGGCTCAAGTAGCATTAGAAAAAAGGGTACCTTTTATTGATGTTTTCACTCCCAGTAGGAAATGGTTTTTAGATAAAAAGTTAACTATCGATGGTATGCAACTTAACGAAGAGGGCTACCGCATATTTTCATCATTCTTATCCAATGAGATATTTGGTCGAATAGGGAAAGGTAAGGAGATAGATTTTGAGGAATTAAGAGCTCGAGTTGTAGATAAAAATTGGTTTTGGCAAAATGATTTTAAAATCCCCAATGGGGTACATGTCTTCGGTAGGCGGTATGATCCTTTTGGTCCAGATAATTATCCTGACGAGATTAAAAAAATTAGAGAACTTACACAGATTAGAGATACAGCAATTTGGAACTTTATGCAAAATATTCCCTACGACGTCGATCTAGCAGATAGTAGAACACATAAATTGTCAGATGTTGAAACTAATTACCGTAATTCAGATAACGTTTCTTATTTATACGGACAGAAAGCCCTAGCTAAGCTTAAGGTACCTGAAGGATACAAGATTGAACTATTTGCCTCGGAGGAAACCTTTCCCGATTTAGCAAATCCGGTTCAATTGTCATTTGATGATAAGGGTCGCTTATGGGTAGCTACCATGCCGAGCTACCCTCATTACAAACCGGGAGACACAAAACCCGATGATAAATTACTGATTTTGGAGGATACCAATGGCGATGGGCAGGCCGATAAGCAGACCACATTTGCTGATGGATTGCACTTACCCATTGGATTTGAATTAGCTTCTGAGGGCGTATATATCTCACAAGGTAATCATTTAAAATTATTCAAAGATCTGGACGGAGACGATCGAGTTGATGAAGTAGAAATTCTGTTAAGTGGTTTTGACGATCATGATACCCATCATGCCATTAGTGCTTTTACCGTAGACCCGTCGGGGGCTATTTATATGGGTGAGGGAGTTTTTTTACACACTAATGTAGAGACAGCATATGGACCCATAAGAGCAACTAATGGCGGGGTTTATAGATACTCTCCACAAAAACATAAATTAGAGCGCACTGCCCAACTTTCTATTCCTAATCCGTGGGGAATAGTCTTTGATGAATGGGGACAAAACTTTTTTTGTGAAACTTCAGGTCCGGATGTACGTTGGATGATGCCCGGATCTATTCAGCCAAAATATGGGATTGCATCACCAAAATCTCAAAATTTGATAGAGGTAGCTCATAGAGTACGACCCACTTCAGGTTTAGAATTTGTATATAGTCGTCATTTTCCAGATGAAGTTCAAGGTGATTTATTAATCAATAATACTATTGGATTTTTAGGAACTAAGCAACATCAGTTCATGTCGACGGGCACCGGATATAGATCAAGACACCGACAAGATTTGATTGTTGCAACTGATCCAAATTTCAGACCTGTTGATATGGAATTTGCTCCAGATGGTTCTCTGTTTGTAGTTGATTGGCATAATGTTTTGGTTGGACATATGCAGCATAATGCACGCGATCCTTTGAGAGACCATGTCCATGGACGTATTTACCGTATTACTTATCCTTCCAGACCTTTGGTAGTGCCCGCCACAATAAATGGTGCCAGCATAGAAGTATTGCTAGATAATTTAAAATTACCAGAATATCGGACTCGTTATAGAAGTCGACGTGCACTCAGAGGTAGGGATGTAGATGAGGTGTCCAAAGCTCTGAAGCATTGGGTGGCTAATTTAGATACAAATAACCAGTTATATGGCCATCATATGCTAGAGGCTTTGTGGGTGAGTTGGGGAAATAATAAAATTGATCTAGACATTTTAAAAGAAGTATTATATTCAAAAGATTACAGGTTGAGAGCCGCCGCTGTAAGGGTCATACGATATATGGGAGTACAAATTCCTGAGAGTGATAAATGGCTGATACAGGCGGCTGATGATCCGCACGGTCAAGTACGCCTAGAGGCTATTGTAGCTGCTTCTTGGAAGGACTCTTTACTTGCCGAAAAAATATTAGCATCTGCCGTAGCATGGCCAATAGATGATTGGATGTTAGATACTTACAACGCGGTTGCAAGTAATTTTGGCTTTTTGACCTCTTATAATGGTGACAAAAATAAATTTAAAAATAAAGAGGTACATCTCCAGGGATCTGATCTTGAGTTGTATCATTTAGGCAAAGTCATTTATGAAAAGGAAGATTATTGCTCAAACTGCCATCAACCCGATGGAAAAGGGATTAAATCGGGTGGATATCCACCATTGGCAGGGACTCGATGGGTGCTTGATGATCCAGAAAGATTGATCAAAATTGTTTTGAATGGTGTTATGGGTAGAATGGAAGTAAGGGGGAAAATATATACAGGAAAAGTACCCATGATAGCTTTCGGTAGTTTGCTTAATGATCGGGAAATTGCTGGAGTACTCACTTATGTTCGAAATAGTTTCGGTAATAGATCTTCTGTCATTTTACCTGAGCAGGTAAAACAGGTCCGAGAGGAGACTATAGGTAAAATAGGTTATTATTTGGCTGATGAACTCTGAAGAAAACTTAATTAGAGTAAAATAGGCATTTTTTGGAACAAAAAAGGATAAAGAAGATGGGTTCATCCATTTTTCCAGGAAAGACCAAATTGTGGAGAGCGCGGCCAAGCATCGGACAGGCCAAGACGGCCTTCTGTTGGTTTCAGTCGATGCGGATGTCTTGGGCGATGCCCTCAAATGGGAAGAAGGCAGGGGACAGCAGCTGTTTCCCCACTTGTATGGTGATTTGCCCAAAGACGCGGTGTCGAAGGC
>CAJWQD010000087.1 GCA_913045135.1 uncultured Flammeovirgaceae bacterium
TGGAATTGGCCAAGCATTAGTTTGGTTATCAACATGGTTTTTGGTAATCAATAATCATATTTCTTTACTTGTAGGATTTATTGTTGCTTCTATTTGTGCCTGTCTTGCTTATTTACCCTCCCATGAAGCCCAGCATGGAAATTATTCTCGTGGTAATAAAAAAAAGAAGTGGCTTGACACATTTATCGGTCATGTATCCTTAATGACATTGATGTATCCATATCCAATAATGCAGGCAACTCATATGAAGCATCATGCAAATACAAATAACCCTGAAAAAGATATTGATTACGGTATTGTGAGCTGCAAAAATCCTTGGGAGGTGTTTTTGTACACTCTCCAGGGGCCGGGGAGGGCATATCAGGAATATTATGATGTTCACAAAGGTGATAAAAATTTTGTAGATAAATTCAGCCGTGGACTGCTTGTAAGTTGGGTACAAAGATTTGTTCAATTGGTCCTCGTTGTAATCTTTCCGCTTGAAACCCTATTTTTATGGTTCTTACCGAGGAAGATTGGTACTTTTTATACTGCCCTAAATTTCTCATGGTATCCCCATCAAGGTCTTGGGGTAGGCAGATATAAGGATTCAAAATTTTATATGTTTAAATACATACCAAGATATTTAACCCATTCAATGCAACTCCATTTTGTTCACCATCTTCACCCTAACATTGGTCATTGGAGTGAGGCTGAGGCGATCATTGCTCTGAAGCCTTTTTTGATAGCTAGAGGAGTTCCTGGTGCTGAGGAAATACCTGATAAAATAAATTACAGACCATTACTTAAAAAAGCTTAAAAAATTTTTTTATTATAAAAAATATTTCTTGAATGAGAATTTTTGAAGAAAGGGGGATTACTCACCTAGATCTTCATGGCGTCAAACATCAAGTTGTAAGTGATGAAGTGATAAATTTTATTTTCCAGTATCAACACCTTTTACCATTAATTATTATATGCGGCAACAGCAACAAGATGATCGAGATTGTTTCACAGATTTTAAATTCAAGTGATATTGTTTTTTCTTTCCCAAGATTTGGAATTATTAGAATTGAAGGGATTTAACGATTAATGTATAAAAAAATTGTTTAAATATCCTTTGGGATGCAAAAAATGTCTATTTTTGTAATAATAAACCCATTATTTCATTTATTTTGGGGAATTTTCATGAATAAACTAAAAAACATTATTTTTTTAATACCTCTAATGTTTGCATTCAATGCAATTGCACAGAGCTCAATGTTAGAAGAGGTTGTAGTTACCGCGCAGAAAAAAGAAGAGTCTCTTCAAGATGCGCCAATCGCGATTACCGCACTTACTGCTTCCACTATTGAAGACTTAGACATAGCCAATGTCGTTGATCTTGCTGGAATGGCACCAAATGTGCATATTATCAACACTCCATCCAATAATACTGCAGCAACAATAGCAATTCGTGGAGGTTCTACAACAAATCCTGCAATTACATGGGAGCCTACTGTAGGTATGTATTTGGACGGAGTTTATTTAGGAAAAGGCCAGGGATCAATTTTTGATGTCGTTGATTTAGAGAGAGTTGAAATTCTTCGTGGTCCACAGGGGACCTTATATGGAAGAAATACACTTGGTGGAGCTATAAATCTTATAAGCAAAAAGCCATCAGGAGAAGGGATGTCATCAAAGCTAACGCTTGGTAATTATGGCTTAAGACAGGCTCAGTTTATTACCGACCTTGGCTTAGGCGAAAATCGTTTTGCTAAATTAGTGGTTAATAAAAAACAAAGAGCTGGCTATGTAAGGATGTACGATTCTCCTTATCAAGCCTTTGACGGTGTTGTTCCCAATACCGTTTCATCAAATGATAAATTAGATGCTATTGATTCCACAGGTTATAAATTTACATATCTTTATGAGGGCGACAAAACAAGCGTTACCTTCACAACAGATAAGACAGACCAAAAAAATGTCCCTCCATTTGCTCAATTGACTTATACAATTCCAAATTGGAGTGCCGCATTTGGTCTTGGTGCATCTGCATTAACTGGTGGATTACAAGTTGCTCCTATTGAGCTTTTTGCAAACAGTGAACGTCAATCAATGGCACATAATGATACTTTGACATCAGAACTTTCTATGGTGAAAGGAACTAGCCTCACTGTTTCAAGAGATACTAATTTAGGTACTTTAAAAGCAATTTGGTCAAAACGTGAGACTGAATGGTTTGACCGCCTTGATTTAGATGGTGGTCCCTTTAATATTGCAGAAACTGCCAGAGATACTGACTATGAAGCTGATACGTTTGAACTTCAACTTTCTGGTTCGACAGAAAATATGGATTATGTAATTGGTTATTACATGCTCGAAGATGATGCTTATACATCAAATCCTCAATCATATTTTTTAGGTGGCTCAACAATCGTACAAAACTATTCAGGAACTTCAGAAGCTGAGGCAGTTTTTGGTCAGATTACATGGGCTTTTGCAGAGAAATGGGATTTAACTATTGGTGCTAGAAAAACTGAAGAGGATAAAACTGGGTTTAAAGAGTATGTAGGTATCTTTGGACAAAGTGGAGCAGGTAGTTTTGATGATACTACCAGTACTTTTATTCTTGAGCATGATTACAGTGAAAATACTAATGTTTATTTAAAAGTAGCGGAAGGATTCAAAGCTGGCGGTATCAATGCTGAAGCTCCAACTCCATTTGAGTCATTAAAACCATACTCACCCGAAACAATTGAATCTACAGAGCTTGGTTTAAAAGGAAGATATTTTGATAATCGAATGATGCTAAATGTTGCTTATTTTGATAACGAGCATGAAGATATGCAGATTTCATATTTTACTGCAGATGCTGCAGCCGCCTCACAAGTTCTTAATAACTCAGCTGATATTTCTGGTCTTGAGATTGAATCAATGACTTTACTTAATGATTCTACAGTTCTCACCCTTAACTTCAGCACTCTTGATGCAGAGGCAACGGGTAATGTAGTTGCTCAAGATGGCTTTCTTGTAAATAACATACCTTATTCTCCTGAAAAGACTCTTTATGCATCCTTGGAGAAAGATTTTGGATCTTATAGAGTTCGTCTAGATCATACCAGGGTGGATGAGCATGCATCTTTTCCATATAACTCACAAGATTTCAGAACTGAATTAACATACATAGATACAAATTCAAAAACAGATCTTCTTGTACTAACTGAGCCAATGGAAAATTTACAACTAAATTTTTGGGTCAGAAACCTAAATAATAACTATCATAAATCTAGTGCCATTAGTTTCGGACCTGGATTTGGTTATTTAACTGTAGGTTATTTTGATGCTCCAAGAACATTTGGTATGGATTTACACTATAGCTTCTAGTATTAGAATATAATAAAAAGCCTTGGCATCAACCAAGGCTTTTTTTTTGTAAAAATTATGGATAATAATTGGGAAGATTTATTACGACTTGATAGCCAACTGTCAGAAGAAGAGCGAATGATTCGCGATAATGTCCGTGAATATTGTAATAAATCATTGATGCCGCGTATCTTAAAAGCGAATAGAAATGAAGTATTTCATTCTGAAATATATAAAGAAATGGGCGAACTTGGTATTTTGGGTGCTTCTATTAAAGGTTATGGATGTGCAGGAGTTGGTTATGTTTCATATGGGTTAATTACTCGAGAAATTGAAAGAGTAGATTCAAGCTATCGTTCTGCTTTCAGTGTTCAATCTTCTTTGGCAATGTATGCAATTTATAAGTTTGGTTCAGATGAACAAAAAGATCAGTTATTACCCGAAATGGCTGCAGGGAATTTGATCGGTTGCTTTGGGTTGACTGAACCTGATGCTGGCTCTGATCCAGGCAGCATGCTATCAAATGCTAAAAAAGTTGAGGGTGGCTACAAACTTAATGGCTCAAAGACCTGGATTACAAATGCTCCGGTTGCAGATGTATTTGTTATTTGGGCTAAAGATGAGCAAGGAGTCCTGAGAGGCTTTATTGCAAGGAAGGGATTTAAAGGTCTTGAAGCTAAAGTGCTAGAGGGCAAATTTGCTCTTAGAGCATCTACAACTGGACAAATTTTTATGACGGATGTTTTTATTC
>CAJWQD010000088.1 GCA_913045135.1 uncultured Flammeovirgaceae bacterium
TACAAAATCGCAGTAAACATTAAAAAATTCCTTTGCTTCTTTCATCCTTTCATCATACCTAAACTAATAAAAAATGAAAAAGGATTTACCCACCATTCTTGGTTAAAATACTCAAGTGGATGTATCTGAAATATTTGAATCTTTAAATGAGCCTCAAAGGCAAGCAGTAACTTCAGATTCCCAAAATTTATTGGTTTTAGCTGGTGCCGGTTCAGGAAAAACCAGAGTAATTGCTCATAGAGTAGCTTGGCTTATCAAAGCTAATGGTGTTAATCCGCATTCAATCTTAACTGTGACTTTTACTAATAAAGCTGCGAGAGAGATGAGAGGAAGAATAGAAGGGATAGTTGAGCAGGAGATGGGTAACTTTTGGTGCGGAACTTTCCACGGAATCTCACATAGACTACTTAGAACTCACTGGGAAGAAGCGGGGCTAAGAAGGGAGTTTGCTATTTTAGATTCTGAAGATCAATACAGGGTAATAAAAAGAGTAAGCAAATCAATGGGTTTAGATGATACCAAATGGCCACCAAGACAGATTCAATGGTTTATCAATAAACAGAAAGACGAGTGCAGAAGATCGAAGGATGTTGAAACTTCTGATGATTATTTTGCAGAAAAAATGAATGAGGTGTACAGGGCCTATGAGGAATTGTGTGAAAGAGAAAGTCTTGTGGACTTCGGAGAGTTGCTTCTGAGAACTTATCTACTTTTAATGATATGCTTGTAGATGTTATTTCTGATTTACAAATGATTAACTTAGATATTGAAGATTTAAAGAGCAAAAAAGAGTTTATAGTAAAAGATAATCTAAACTCTGGTGAGTGGGATTGGGATATATTAGCAAATGAATGGTCAAATGAACAATTAAACGAATGGGGATTAGATGTTATGGCATTTAACGAGGATTTTGGCGAAGAGTCTTTAAGTGATGATAATATACCAGAGGAACTAGATCAAGTTATAATCACTTTTAGTATGCCAAATTATACTTACGAAAAAGCAGACGATCAAATTCAACAATTGATAAAAAAATATCTCTTTTGGATCGCGCTATTGATCACATAAAGGCTACTGCAAAATATTCCATTTATTATGGAGACGGAAGGGATCAATACGATATTAGGGGGAGAACTGCTCATGAGAGCATATTCAATGTAAATGATGGTCAGTATAGATGTCCTAACTCACAGCAGGGCTATACAGGATTTACCACATGGACCCGAGGATTAGCCTGGGCTATGCTTGGTTTTGCTGAGGAATTAGAAGCATTTGAATTAATTGGTGATGAAGAATTTAAACACTTTGGAGGAGTTGAAAAGATCACCCAAATAATGCTTGAAGGTGCTAAAGCTACTTGTGATTTTTACATAGAACAGACCCCAACTTGTGGTGTGACATACTGGGATACAGGAGCACCTAATCTCCATAAATTAGGTGATTATCTTAATAACCCTGCTGATCCATTTAATGATTGGGAGCCTGTGGATAGTTCTGCAGCTGCAATCGGTGCACAGGGATTATTACGGTTGGGTAACTATCTCATTAATAAGGACCAAAAGGAACAGGCAAAAAAATACTGGCAAGCTGGATTGACAGTTTTCAATTCTCTTTTACAAGAACCTTATCTAAGCACTGATACTTCACATCATGGTTTGTTATTACATACAATATATCACCAGCCTAACGGTTGGGATCATATCCCAAAGGGAAGTAAAATTGCAAATGGAGAGTCCTGCATGTGGGGGGACTATCATTTTAGAGAATTGGCTATTTATGTTGAGAAAATTATTAATAGTGAATCATACTACCAATTCACAAATTGTATCAAAAATTAAATTGTGATTATACCTTCAAATAAAGACTTTTCTAAACTTTGTATTCATACTCAAACTACAAAACCGTGGACTTTAGAAGAGTGCATAATAAATTTTGCATCAGCTGGAGTTAAGGGTATCTCAATATGGAGACATCTTTTAGAGGGAAAAGATCTTAATGAAATAAAGTTATTATTGGATTCAAATCGAATGGATGTAGTCTCTCTTGTTAGAGGAGGATTTTTCCCTTCAGTAGATCCAAAAAAAAGATTATCAGCCATTGAAGATAATCAATTGGCAATTGAACAGGCTTCTGCCCTTGGGGCTCCCTTAGTAGTCCTAGTTTGTGGTGCTGAGCCTAAACAATCTTTAGAGTCATCTCGTCAACAAATTAAAGAGGGTATAACCGCATTAATTCCTTTAGCTGAAAAGAGAAAGGTAAAGTTAGCAATTGAGCCTCTTCACCCAATGTATGGTGCAGAAAAATCTGCTATTTTAACTCTTGGTCAGGCGAATGAGATGTGTGAGTTGATTGATTCGCCTTGGGTTGGCATCGCAATTGATGTATACCATTTATGGTGGGATGATCAGCTAAAGAATGAAATCATTAGGTGTGGAAAAAATAAAAATATTTTAGCTTTTCATATTTGTGACTGGCGTGTAAATACGATTGATTTTTTAACCGATAGAGGGCTAATGGGTGAAGGATGTATTGATATTAAAAAAATTAGAGAATGGATTGAGGCGGCTGGTTTTGATGGCTACAATGAAGTTGAAGTTTTTTCAGAACGATTGTGGAGTGGAGACCAAAAACAATATTTAAAAGACATAAAAAAATCTTACATAAATTACTGTTAATATCTTTATGAAAACACATAAAATAGGAATTATCATGAATGGGGTTACCGGTAGAATGGGAACCAATCAACATTTAATTCGTTCTCTCGTAGCTATTATTAATGAAGGGGGTATAAAAGTTAATGAGCACGATATTATCTTACCTGAGCTGGTTCTAGTTGGACGCAACGAAAACAAACTAAAAAAACTCTCAGAGAGGGTTAATGTTAAAAAATGGAATACTAATTTGGAGAAGGTCCTAGCTGATAATCAATATCAGATCTATTTCGATGCTCAAACAACTGGTAGAAGAGCTGATGCAATAAGAAAAGCAGTTGCTGCAGGAAAGCATGTCTATTGCGAAAAGCCCATAGCTACTTCAACTGAAATTGCACTTGAACTATATCGAGAGTGTGAAAAAGCTGGAGTTAAGCACGGTGTTGTACAGGATAAGCTTTGGCTACCAGGAATGCTGAAGTTGAAGCGTTTAATTGAAGATGATTTTTTTGGAAATATTTTATCAGTCAAGGGAGATTTTGGCTATTGGGTTTTCGAGGGGCATACAATTCCTGCTCAAAGACCAAGTTGGAACTACAGAAAAGAGGATGATGGCGGTATAATTGTTGACATGCTTTGTCACTGGAGGTATGTATTGGATAATATTTTTGGGCAAGTCAAAGGAGTTTTCTGTCTAGGTGCTACTCATATTATTGAGCGTATCGATGAAAATGGAAAACCTTACAATTGTACTGCCGATGATGCTGCCTATTCAATTTTTGAGCTTGAGGGAGGTATTATTGCACAATTTAATTCTTCTTGGACGACTCGGGTAAGAAGAGACGATCTTTTAACTTTACATGTTGACGGGACCAAAGGATCCGCAGTAGTTGGTTTAAGGGACTGTTGGATCCAAGACTACGACAGTACCCCAAAGCCAGTATGGAATCCAGACATACCTAATCCAATCGATTTTAAAGAGGGATGGACAAAGGTATCCGAGGAGGAGGAATTTGACAATGCCTTTAAGGCTCAGTGGGAACTTTTCCTCAAACACGTTGTAC
>CAJWQD010000089.1 GCA_913045135.1 uncultured Flammeovirgaceae bacterium
TCTATATTTTCTGCAGTAAACTGGCCTCTAGAACCAAAAAAAGTAGATCCCAATCGTAAGGACTGTAAAACTGCTGACCCCTTAATAAGGGAAAGAAAAGTAAGATTATTTTCTATGATAGAGACATCAAAGTTTGATTGTCTGATTCTAAAAACTCCTGAATGTTTAAATCTTTTGAAATATGAAGTGGGAAATTTAGTTGGTGAAACTCTTTTATTTAACAAGTAATGATTTTCAAAAAGGTAGGGAATAAACCTTATTAACTTATGGGTTAAATTATTTTCGATAAAATCACAAACGGCTGCATAGACAGGGTTTTTGTCTCTATGGGAAAAGTACAGATAGCTGTAGTAGTATTCTGCTAAATCACTAATTTTGTCACTGTCCTGCCTGCCACTGGCATCTGTCAAGACTTCTCCTCCAGGTTGAATGTAATAAAGCGTCATATCGAGATTTTTACGCGCTACATCGAGTAGGTCATTTCGATTCAATAAACGTCCCATCGTAATAAACATTTCATCGCAAACAGGGGAATAACCCCCAACACTTCTTTCGGTGTACTGCCCGTCGGGATCAAGATCAATGCCTTCATTCAACCATACTTCAATTCTATCAATCAATTTAGGTGATGGAAAAAATGAGTTGACTCTTGCCAAAGCAGAGGAGATGACCCATCGATGGTTTGCAGTATGGGCTCCACCAACTAATAAACATTTGGATGTTTTTTTTAAGAAAACTTCAAAATTAGTAATGAGGTTTACTAATCGGGGTTGGTTTAAATTTTTTAGAGTCAAATAAACAGGGCTAAGGTAGTTAACAAAAAAGGCGGTATCTGGAGTAGAATGGAAGTTAGTGCTGTGTAAATCTATAGTTCCATCCTCGTGCTGAACTGATACTATACACTTCATCGCCCTAGTCATAGCTTTTGCCAACTCGTCTGATTCGTGAAATTTTGAGTGTGGTGAGACGAAGGCACTGCATAATTTAATTACAAAATTCATTGTAGAATGTGCGTTGGGAACCTGATAAACGTCTTTTACTCCTCCATTCCATCGGCTGTTTTGCTCACTAATCTGCATTAGCAATAAAGGTTCAATCTTAGAGTCATTTATTAAAGAAAGATTTCTAAGAATATCCTCACTAAATATCTCGTATTTATTTGCCATTAACAGGTTTTTATCAAAAGACAATAAACTTAAAGCCAATCCTGAATTTTTTAAAAATTTCCTTCGACCTTTAATTTTTTGTTTCATTTGTTTGATTGTTTTTTACAATATAAAAATTTTAAAAAATTGTATATTCCAATAGAACTAAAATCTACTATCTAAAGTATCTAATTTTGTAGTTTAATTAAATATCAGAATATGGTAGTTAATAAATTTATGCCCCATCCTGTTTCCATTAAAAAGGTATTATTTAAATTAAATATCAAATTCAATAAACAAAAAAATTAGAATTAAATATAAAGAAATAATTGTCGAAAAAATCTAAGCACCTTTTGCTTTAAAATTTTGTTATTTTTTTAAAAACATATTTTCGTAGTGAGATGAGCGCTCAAATATCCCTCCACTATTTTCATAAAAATCACTTCCAAGTTGATAAACTCCGTTTTTCGCCTTTACCCATGATCCAGAATTACTAGGATGGTAGCTCATCATTTTTTCCCAATTCTTATAATTTTGATGCCCATTACTTTCTATAAGTCCCAAATTATTCATTCCTGGGAATGATTTCAGTCGCGATGCTACATTTTTATTCCACTCAATTAGAATTGGATTTACGGTCAAATCAGCACAAAAACAAGGTATATTTCTCTCATGTGCTGCTAATGCAATTTTCATTGTCATACTTAGTGTTTTTGCGATAGCCTTAAGGGCAATTGCACTGTAACCCATTTCAATTCTTTTAATTGCATCCTGATCTGTATGGGCACTCTCATCAGCAGCCAAACGAACGGGAATATCAGAAACATCAATTTCTAAGTTTTCACTGAAAGGCTCTTCAATTACTGATATTTGATCAAAAGCACCAATTTTCATGGCATGATCCAATAAGCGCATTAGTGTTTCTTTTTTTTCATAACGACCATTTGCATCAAAATAATAAGGTAGCTTTCCATCTTTTGAGTATTTGGTTCTTACATTTCCAATTGCACTATGGATAGCTGAAAGTCGAGCTTTATCTTTTTCAAGCATTTCCTGTTGTGTTCCCGGTTGTCCAATTTTGATTTTCATGAAGAAATATCCCTGATTAACAGCTTCACTGATCTCATTAATCGGAATATTGTATGCCATAAGTGGAATTGCAGCAGCATTTTTATGATGATAAGACAAACAGGGTTTATATATTTCAGGAATCATATCGTCAAAGGTTTTAAAACCATTTTCCTGGGCGTATAATAACCAAAGTGCATTGTCAACACCTACTAACGCATTTAGGGCGAAAGTTTTTCTAAGTTTGGAATTAGAGGTGACTTTTTTGGCGTAAGAATAAACCTTAGGTAAAATTTCATCCAATAAACTTACTGGATTACTGAAGGTTTGCCCTCTAATAATTTGTTGAGCAAATTCAGTAACAGCGTACATTAAAGCATTTCCAGCTGCTTCAGAATTTGATGAAAAAACATTTGCATCTGACCATAATACATTTTGAGTACACAGACCTATTTGGTGCTGCCCTGAATAGCTCTCTAAATAACTTACTGTTTGCCATATCTCACTCATGTAACCTCCTTTAAATCCAAAGGGTCGAATTAATGGTTCACGCTCAAAATTAGAATCGACTTCTTTAATTCGAATTTCTTTGAGTGGCTTGATAGAATCCTGGCCAAAAATATTTAATGGATTATTTATGGCAAAAGCACTTCCGGTAAGCATACTGTTTTTTATAAATGTTCTTCTGTTTTGATGCTTCATAATTTTAAATGAGTTCGTATTGACGCAGTTTTGATCTGATAAATCGCACGTCATTTTGGATTTTAGTAACAATTATTTTTTGTTTTTGAATCAGCGAGAGCTTATCGTCATGTTCTTTCAACAAAGGATATTCAATATGTAATGTAATAGGTGCGACGATATTCATTCTCTTAATCGATTTGAAAAAACCATTTAAATCAACAATTCCACGACCTAAAGGAACCTTTTTAATTTTCGCTTTACCATTCATTATTTCCCAGGTAAAATCTTTTAAGGCAAATGATCCTATTTTTGTTGCAATCATTTCCAAGGTTACTAACCAAGACTTATAACCTTCGCTGTAAGCGTGATAAATATCAAATTGACTACTCATCCAATGACTTGATAAACTATCAAGCACACCGATCAAATCCCATAAAGGGGATCCGAAATAATTACCAGTATGATTTTGGTAACCACCCTGGATACCATAATGTTTATTGAGATCAATAAGAGAGTGTATTTGAGACTTAGCTCGCTCAATTGTTTGTTTGGCTTTTTCATCTTCATTATAACGGAAATAGCCCAGCCTATAATGTTTTATTCCGTTTCTTGCAGCAACATTAAGTACTTTTCTGGCATAAGGAGTTTGAGCGCTAGTAATATTACTCACCATCATTTCAAGAAGTAAACCACTGGTTTTTGCCATTTCAGCGACAAGGGGAAGATCTATTTCAACCCTTTCAGGTAAAACCGAACCTTTTGGCCTTACAGTCAGATCTAAACCATCTACGCCTCCCATTTTCA
>CAJWQD010000090.1 GCA_913045135.1 uncultured Flammeovirgaceae bacterium
ATTTACTGTTCTCAACCATATCATCCCAGTCCTCATCCCACATATCAAATTCCAAAAGTTTATAACCATTGAGCCAATGTTCTACATGACCGTCTTCAACAATAATCTTAGCTCTATTCCATCGGTTAGGCCCATTTGCAGTGATAAATGATGCTGGAATCATATCAAATAAATCACCCGCCCGATGGGCCATATATTGACCATCTTGATGACTAGAGTTATCTAAAATCTGCATTTCAGGTCCAGTTAAATAAGCTTCAGCGTATTTATCATTCTCAACGACATTATAGATAATTCCACTGTTACCACATGATGATATTTTCCATTCAACATAAAACTCATAATTCTCATAAATCCGGTCTGTAACGATTAAATTGTCACCTATTGGATAGATCTTATCAGCTTTTGCTTCCGTTGCAGACAAATGAAGCGCACCGTTCTCGATATTCCACTTACTTCCTATTATCTTAGAATTATAATTACGAAGACCATTAAGATTTTTACCATTAAATAGCAATTTCCAACCTTCAGATTTTTCAGTAGGTGTTAATTTATTGTGGGCTACTTTATAACCGAGACTCAAAATAGGCAAATCCTGAGGTATTTGATTAAGAGTATACCAAGCCTCAGTAGTCCAAAGTGAATGACCTAAATCACTTTCAAATGGATTTACTATCCTAAAGTAGACTACCCTATTCTCTTTAAGATTAGATAATGAAATGTAAATTTTTTTACGATCTTCGGATAATTGGAACTGTTCAATCTCTAAGTCCTCTAAATCAAGTTTTGGTCCTCCGTACTCCTTTGTTGGCTCATAGCGCCATTGTTGAATCATAAAATCTTGCGAATTTATATTTTGACCGTCTTTGATGGGTTCTGTAAATTCTATTTCAAAGCCATTACTTCTTGAACTTACACTCAGCATTTCAAATGCAGACCTGCCACTATATCTCAGGCTTTGCAAACCATACCATAGCTTACCGGTATGGGCCCAATTACCAGATGAGCCTATGCCTCCTACTACCAAATCTCCATTAGGCGCCCAAAGAATACGATTTACGCCGGCCTCTAAACCTTGTGTAAACCTAAATAAAGCCCCTTGGTAAGCTCCATTGACTTTCTCTAGATAAACACGCTTAATTCCCCCATTGGTGATCTCACCGTGAATCATTTGACCCTTATATGGTCCTACATTTAAGCCGATAGGTGTACTCGGAGAGTTACCAATTTCATCTTGCGGCAGCCAAACAACAGGTAAAGTTTCCTTTAACTTGGACGTTCCCTCAAAATCAACCGATCTTGACCCATAAAATGCCCCTGGCTGTACATGTACAATTTTACTTGCCGGCAACCAATCTCCCTGATTGTCTGCAATGAATATTTCATTGTCTTTCCCAATGCCTATACCATTTGGAGTCCTTAAACCTGAAGCGATCAACTCCACATTTCCATTTGATTTCGCTATTTTCAAGACTTTACCACGATCTGGCATTTGAGGATTTGCACTGGCACCACCTGGCATGATAGCTGTTGCCAACGTACCATAAAAAAAGCCCTCCTGATAGACTAATCCAAAAGCAAATTCATGGAAGTTAGCCGATACTTTCCAATCATTACTGATCGTCTGATATTCATCAATTAATTCATCCCCATCATGATCTATCAACTTAGTCAATTCTTGTTTTTGCAAAATATAGATCTCTTCATCAACCACTTTCAACCCCAAGGGCTCTGCGAGCCCTGCTGCAATTCGCTTTAATTTAATTTGATTGGGTATACCCGATGCCCAATTTTCTAAAATGAATACTGAACCCAATGAGTCCCATGTACAAACTACCATTCTGCCATCAGAAAGAAAATCTAATCCCCCTACTCGTGGCATAAATTCATCTGGGCGCACTTGTGCCAAATCGAAGGCGGGATGTACTCCTCCTAATGGCATTGCATCTCCAGGAATTGATTTTTTAGAGGCACCGTAGAAGGGTTTTATCCTTAAAAAGTCTGTGGAATCATAAGTGACAAACTGATCATTCAGTAATACAAAACTTTCTTTATCTTGATCAAACCATTGAAGTGATACAAATGCCCCTCCATCTAATTGATTATATATCATTCTAATTGGATGTATGCCTTTTTTAAGAAATATCTCACCATCACGAATTTGAGGGCCATGTGCACCACTATTATCAATAATCAAATTATCATCAACAAATAGAAGCGAACCATCATCACTAATTAATCTGAAATCGTAACTACCTTCTTTTTCAATTTCTAAATTTCCCTTAAAGTCTATGATAAAATTTTCTGGATAATTTAAAAAGTCAGTGGTTGTCAAAGTATGAATTTGAGCAATATTCCCTTGCAAAACTGGAGAAGATTTTTCAATTATCTCGAAAGGTGATTCTTTCGAATTATTAAAATACAACTGAGCCAAAAATCCCACCCCAGTTTTTTGATCAAACTTCTCGGGTAATTTGAGAGGTACAGATTTCATTCCTAAAGAAAATTTGTCAAAAGGTGTGCTGAGCTGATCATCCAAACCTAAAATGTATTCTACCATGACCACTGCATCATCAGTGAAAATATCTGGATGAGGTGTCATAATTGCATTTCCCCAGACACCAGAACCTCCTTTTATTATTTTTTGCGCAAGCATATCAATAGTTGCCTTATCTTCATTATACTTTTTAGCGATAGTCAAATATGAAGGTCCAATTGTTCTAATCTTTTCATTATGACAAGCTAAGCAATCACTGTTTTCAATTAACAAGGCACCATTAACAGCATTGGAAGTGTCATTAGTATCACTTATTTCAGTAATGTTTTCAATCTGAGGGTGAAAGTATGTAGTTAAGTTTATTTTTTCATTATTAAACGTTAAAATGCCCTTTATGTTAACTAATTGAAAATCGTCTTTCTCAAATAACTCCTGATCAATAACTGTAAATAATCCATCAGTGTCATAATCAACATTTTTCGAAAGCAATCCTAATGAAGTTTTCAGTTTAACTTCATAATTTGTTATATTTTCTATTTTAAAAACTCTCTCGAGACCATGCTTAATTCCACGGCTCACATATCTTGGTGACTCAACTATATTAATTTTTTCCCCATCCGGTGTGATAAATTCATAGTTAAAAAATACATGCTCATCTTTAATTAAATGGCCCTTATATTGAAAATCAAAATTTACCAGTTTGTCATTTTGAGTTAATATCCACTCAGAAGCCTCCATTTGATAATAAGTAGCACCTAAGCTTTTAGGTTGGGGCCCATGAACGGTTGTATAAACCGCCCCATCAAATAAAATATCACCACTCCATGCCCTATACAAAAGTCCTGTTTGGGTATCATAAGCTACCCATAAATTTTCATCGAGGGCTGCGGTAACCATCCTAGGCATTTCATCCAATACCGATCTAAAAACCCAAACATCTCTAGGATGTCTTTTTTTACTAGAAATACTACAAGAAATAGCTATTAAAAAAGTGAGTAAAGTGACTATCTGCTTCATCATTAGTCTTATGTTTTTTTATTATAGAGCTAAATTTTATCAAAATAACATCACTTTTACTA
>CAJWQD010000091.1 GCA_913045135.1 uncultured Flammeovirgaceae bacterium
AATTAATATATCATTTCTCAGGCAGCCTGTTTCTTTCTTATTTCTTTTGGTAATTGGATTTCTTTTTGATCTTTGATTTGAATCACTCCAATCATATTAAATAATTTTATTACTTGGTAGGTCGGATCAACTTCATGCCATCGTATACCTCCAAAATTAGGCCTTGAACCATATTTGTGATGATTGTTATGATAACTTTCTCCCATCATTAAGAAATCAAAAGGCAAAAAATTCCTAGAAGTATCTTTTACCTCATAATTTCGATATCCGTATTTGTGGGCGAACCAATTAATAATAGCACCGTGAATGGGAGAAAATAAAAACTGTATTGGAAGTAAAAACCATAACCAAATTTCAGTGGCAAAGAAATAATAAAATACCACGTATAAGACTCCCCAAGATAACCTTGATGGCCAAGATCTAGCAAACCTATCAAAAAAATCCCATCTGGGAACTCCATTTGTAAAACGTTTTTCCGGTATTTCTTGACCGCTCGCTATTTTAGAATAAATAGTTTTGGTTTTCCACATCATGTTGAAAATTGTCTCGTCATATTTGGGTGAATGTGGATCATTTTCAGTATCTGCAAAAGCATGATGCATCCTGTGCATGACACCGTATCCATAAGGGCTCAAATAATTCGAACCTTGAAAAATCCATGTCAGTACAAAAAATATTTTCTCTGTTATTGGTCTCATAGTGAAGGCCGCATGAGAAGCATATCGATGTAAGAAAAACGTTTGGAAGAATAGGGATAAATACCAATGTGAAACAAAGAATACTAAAATAATTGCCATGTGATGATAAATTAAAAAATTGATTCTACTATATAGATCTACAATTATTTAATTTGTTACAAAAAAGACGAATTTTTTTTATTAAATACTAGATTTTTTTGAAATATCTCGCTTTAAATCATCAATTATGTCAGCGATACTGCCTATTTCACAAGCCCTTTTGAACGAGCGAGGGAGTTTCGGAACCGGAAAATCAGCTTTAAACTTTATTTTATCATGTTCTAGTTTTGACTTTGCTCTAAAAAACAACTGCCGGCAATGCTCTTTCTTTTTATCAAAGATTTCCTGTAATTCTTCATATTCGATACTAAAAATTTCACGCATCACATAAATAGATTTCTCTAGTGGTTCTAATTTTTTATGTAAAACTTGCCAAGCTTCACCTAGCTGAGCATCCATATCAAAATTCAAAAATGCCTTGATTTGTTGTCGGTCGACAAGCTCAAAACGGTCATCGAAAGTAAAGGTATTATGAGAAATTTTGTTCTTTAAGGAAGTCAAAAATTTTATACTATTGTTGCTCACAGATCTGATTAAATAAGCCTTAGTGTTTTTAATATCTTTACGGTCAATCGTTAGCCATTTTTCAAAAGTGTCCTGTACAATATCCTCTGCATCTTCAATACTACCTACAATCCTAATAGCCACACTTCTAAGCATGGGTTGATAACTAAATATATCCTTTGTCGTTTTCATTCTAAATTATGCAAATTAAGTAATATTGGTGTAATCTGCCAACTAATTACTAAACATTAATTCGAACAGCAAACTAAATGTTGCAAAATCAAATTCCCTTACTTCCAGGCATATAATTTCAGTTTTTTAAATAACACATTTTTGGATATCGTTTTTAGTTGACCTGGACGTAATTGATGAAGTGTCAAATTTTCAATGGCCACACGCAAAAGTCTTAACGTGGGATGTCCTACTTTGGCGGTCATTTTTCGTACTTGTCTATTTTTACCTTCTGTTAAAATCAATTCTATCCAGGAGGTTTGGGGATGTTTGACTCTGTTAACCGGGGGCATTCGCTCGGGGAGTTGATAATCAATCAGGGCACTAACCTCAGCTTTTTTTGTCATGAAGGATTTGCCATTAATATTAATACAAAATCCATTACTCAAGGCTTTCAATGTAGACCTCGACGGAATACCCTCTACTTCTGCATGATAGGTCCTCTTGTGTTCATTCTCTGGATTTAAGAGAGCTTGATTAAGTTTCTTATCATTGGTTAGAATCAATAAGCCTTCAGAGTCAAGATCCAATCGACCTACTGAATAAATCCCTTTAGGAATACTAACAATGGAGCCCAATCCTTTATTTCCTGCCTCATCTGTGTACTGACTAAGTACCTTATAGGGTTTGTTTATAATATAATATCGTAAATTGCTTGCCAAAATACAATTATATGTTTGCTAATCGTATTCTACAATACTACCAACAATTAAGGGGTCCGGCAAATCTTCCTAGCCAAGTCGAAGTACTTAACCCTTATCAAAATGAGTATACGTGGGCCTTATGCCAGCAATTTTATAAAAAGTATTTTTTTGATGATCAACTTAGAAAAATTCTTTTTGGTATCAATCCTGGCCGATTGGGTGCTGGTTTAACTGGAATTCCATTTACCGATCCTGTAATGCTATCGAATAGATGTAATATTGCCAATAAACTAAATCAACGAGCTGAGATATCATCAAGATTTATTTATGATATGATCTACAGCTATGGAGGCCCCAAAGCCTTTTATGCAAGTTATTTCATTTCTGCCCTCTCACCATTAGGTTATATGAGTAACAGGGTGAATCTCAATTATTATGATTTACCCAATTATAAAAACTTATTTGAATCTTACATAGTAACCCAAATTCAAAAACAGTTATCCTTAAACATCGACCGAAGCGTAGCATATAGCATAGGAAAAGGTAAAAACTATGATTTTCTCTGTTATCTAAATAAAAAGCACCATTTTTTTGATGTCTTAATACCTCTTCCTCATCCCAGGTGGATTATGCAATACAAATTGAAACAAAAAGATGATTTTATCAATGCCTACCTTGATCAAGTTAAATGAAGATCTAATCCTTGGTAATTAATTAGATTTAAAATTTACCCATTGGTCCTTATTTCCAACTACAATCTTCATAACTTGCCTTGACAATAAGTGAGGGATGCTATCTTGCAGAAATTTTAAAATTCATGTAGAAAGCCTCATTGAACGTTTTATTTTTAATTACTAGATTTATCTTTCAATTTTAAAACAGATGCAAATAACTTTTTACGGGCATAATTCATTTTTGTTTAAATCAGATATTAACATACTTGTAGATCCCTTTATCTCATCTAATCCAAAGGCACAGCATATTCTAATGGAAGATATAAAAGTTGATTACATCTTAATCACCCATGGACATGCAGATCATTTGGCCGACTTGGATAAAATTATGATACACAATGATGCCAAAATCATCACCATGGTAGAAGTGGCAAGCTGGCTAGCCAAAAATGGACATAGTCGTTCTCACAGTTTAAACTTTGGAGGAATATATGAATTTTCTAAGGAAACATCGGTGAAATATGTGCAGGCAGTGCATTCCAGCAGCATGCCTGACGGAAGCTATGGTGGGCATCCAGGTTCTTTTATCCTGAAAACCAATGATAAAATAATTTTTATTGCAGGAGACACAGCACTACATTCTGATCTAAAGTTGTTTGGAACTCTTAACGA
>CAJWQD010000092.1 GCA_913045135.1 uncultured Flammeovirgaceae bacterium
CCAAAGCAGCTGGTGTTTCAGAAGAAGAAATTAAAGCGGCTATTCAGGTAGCTGCTGAAGTAGCCCGTTTTTCTACCTTGCTTTATGGTAATGAGTTTGGACAGCAAAAACTAAAAAAAATACTAGGAGTTGAGTAACAATTTATAAATGTTATTCAATTTTTGGTGTTTCTTCATTTTTTGAAATCCTAAAACCATACTGGATTCCAAGTGTAATAAGACTTTTGGAATTCATTTGAACTCCATTTACTTCTTGAAAAACAGGTAAATTAATTGCTCCTCCTAGACGAATGTTTTTAAACTTTCCTTGAGGAAAGTAAATGTTTGTACTTAAACCAAAACTCATTTGATCTCGACCTGAATTGTTAGTATTTGCAAGGGGCATCATCATGGGATTTAATTTTTCATAAAGGCCATTTATTTTACCTACTTTAAAGTAATCAATACTAGTTCCAATACTCAATAAGTCAGATAGCTTAATAGCTCCCCATACAACTGTATTGAGAACATTACCCATTCTGTATCCGTTTTTATTTTTACCAGTTCTTATTGAACCGTTGATCTGCCAACCCAACGAAAGCTTTTCTAATTGCCCCTTATAAGTAAGACCCAAATTAGGATCCCATGTTCCACTTCCAAGTTGCATGGGGTAACCCAAAGGAGCATTTTTCATTATATGTGTATCGTCATTTTGATCAATGCTTCCACAGGGAATTGAAAAGCCAGCACTCAGGTTAATAGTTTGATGATTTTTATCGTAGACATTAAATAGTCCACGAAAATTAAGGTCTTCAATTCCATTAGATCTGGTTGTAAATATGGATCCCATTCGCGGTTTAAGATTCATTGAAAGGTCCGAGTAGTTAGTCATTAACATAATTGTAATCTTTTCAGAAACAGCGTACATGACACCAAACATGTGCATTTGCATTAACATGTTCCTAGGGGCAACCATATATTTTTCATGCACAGATGCTTGACTTATCTCTTCACTTCCATTAAGATTACCACTCATCTCCATATTCATAAAACGGTACGAAAGCATCCACTCTCCTTTTTTATGGGTATGATCACCCATAATATTAATAGGAGCGTGGCCATCTGGTCTATCTTTTTGTAAATGGGTATGTTGGGCATTCACTCCCCAGTGAGAGAAAAAAACTAAAATAATTAAAATGAATTTTATCTTAATATTATTTATGGTTAAAGAAAAAGAAATTTAACATAGGCATTTTTCCTAATTAAAGATTAATAATCAAAAAAAACAAGAAAATTTATAATAATCAAAGTGTCCATTAATAGAACTAATTCGAATATCGATGCATAGATATATGATTTTGTTTAATACCTCCATATGGAAAAGCGGGAGCTTCGTTTCGGGAGTTTTTAAATATCTTACTGATACGTGCAATAATTTCCGGGTATTTTTCTGAAAGATCATTAGTTTCTGATTCATCATTATTTAAATCATATAATTCTATTCTAGAATCGATCCCATAGCGAACGCCTTTCCATTTGCCTATCCTTGCCGACTGCCTGAAACCTCCATCAGGAAGCCTTTGAAACCATCCACTCAATTGAAATTCCCAATTTAAGTATTCGTGTTTTTCTTGAACTTCTCCTTTAAGAAGAGGTAAAAAAGAGATGCCGTCTGTTTGGTCAGGCTTTTCAACTCCTATAATTTCAGAAAAAGTGGGCATTAGATCCTGAAATGCCGAAACATGATCAGTGACAGATCCAGCTGTTATTTTATCTCTCCAATAAACAAGTAAAGGGACTCGAACACCACCTTCGTAAAGGTCGCGTTTCCCCCCCTTTAGATTGCCATTACTATCAAAAAATTCTAATTGATGTCCTTTCCCAGCAGCTCCAAAATGAGCACCATTATCACTGGTGTACATCACAATCGTATTGTCCATTTCACCGATTGATTCAAGATAATCGAGAAGCCGCCCCACCTGTTTGTCTTGAAGTGTAATCTTGGCAGCTTGTGCTTGTTCTACCTTTGGCCAATCTTGGTTCACATATTCAAGAGTATCTCTTATTGGCCCCTCAAAAGAGTGTGGGGCTCGATATGACATAAATAAGAAAAAGGGTTTATCAGACTCTTTATTGTCCAGAAAGTCAATAGCAAAATTAGTGTAGAAAGCATCCTTGCATTCATGCTTGTTAAAGTCATATGGAAAATGTTTTTGATCACCATTTAACCAAAGCCCACTTTTTGAAAAATTACGTTTAGATTTTCTATGAGTCCATTGCTCTTGAGCTGCAAAGTCAAAGCTGTGGCTAAATGCCCAAGTTGAAATATCGTCTGGATTATCTAAATGCCATTTTCCTATAAAGGCAGACTGATATCTCGCTGATTTAAATAACTCACCTAAAGTAAAAGTATCACTCTCCAACCATGTAGGGGACCAATCATCTTTTCCAAAATACCCAGCATTTCCTCTAATGGGGACATTAGCTGAACTCACCCCCGTCAATAAAACTGCTCTAGAAGGTGCACAAACAGAATTTCCAGCGTAGAAATCTGTAAACCTCATACTTTGTTTTGCAAGTTTATCTAGGTTTGGTGTTTTAATTATTTTTTGTCCATATGCCCCTATTTCATTATAACCTAAATCATCTGCTAATAAGAAAACGATATTTGGCCTTTTCTGATTTTGTTTTTCACAAGAAAAAAAAATAAAACAATTTAAGATAATGCCTAGTAGCCAGAATGAAGAGTGAATTTTCATAAATTTTTTTTAATTTAATTGAGAGAAATTCATTGAAATCTTAAGAAAGATCTTTTATTAAAGATAGATAAATTTAATACTAAGTAAATTTTAAATTTTTTCAAAAACACTCCTTATGAACAAAATCAATTTTGATTAATTCATCGTGGTTATTCAGAAATTTTTTTTCATTTAAATATTTGTTAATTTTAGAAATATGAATAAAATAAAGTCATTTTTTTTATTTTTCATAATCATCTTTTTTTGCTGCGATAAGGATACAGATAAAACAGTGGATTTAGAAATTTGTTATAGTGGCAAACTCGTTAAAAAAGGAATTTGCATGAATTATGTGATTGAAGTTTTAGATCCAATACCTGACAAAAACCTAATAGAAATTAGTTGGCGTGATGAGTTTTCTAATAAGGAATATAAAAATGTTTTTACTCTTGGGAGTGTATGTGATTTTCCAAGTCATATAATGGAAGGGGATATATTTAATTTTTCAGTGCTTGAAAATTATAACCAACAATGTGCAGTGTGTTTAGCCTATACCCCAACACCTG
>CAJWQD010000093.1 GCA_913045135.1 uncultured Flammeovirgaceae bacterium
AGCCCAAGCCTTATCCATAACAGGTGCTGAATCAACAAATACCCTACCATTAACCTCACCTATTTCATCTTGAATGGTCTGTAAGAGTTGACCGAGTTTTTCCTTAATAACAAAGTGGTAATCGGTACCATAAGCATATTTGGATATTTTAGGAACACCCTCATCTTGGAGCTCATCAGTATAATAATTCAGCAAAAGTGAAACTACACTTTTTGCTCCAGGGACAAGTAATCGAGGATCTAGACGTTTGTCAAAATGGTTTTCCATGTAGGCCATTTTACCATGTTTACCATCTTGAAGCCATTGTTCAAGCCTAGGGGCTTCTTCCTCTAAAAAATCAGCTTTAGATATCCCGCAAGACAAAAAACCTAAATCCTTGGCGGAATTTTTGATTAAGGTAGTTCTGGTGTTAACAGATAACATAATTTTAAATTATTACAATTTAAAAGTTAAGAAACTTAAATGAAAGAAAATAGAGGTGACATAACAAAATTTAGGATAAATAATGTTTTTTATGAAAAATTTATTTTAAAATCGGATGAAAAACAAGTTTAATGAACCTGATCATGGTTATTGTGATCTTTATATGAATATTAAACTTTCCGAGGGTCACGTTTCTGAAATATAAATCCACATTCTTGGCATAATTCAAGCGAGAATGGATCAAGGAGTTCATGAACTTAACGAAGTGATGAGAGGATTAAAGTCGGTTAATGAAAAAGGGGGGTGGCTAAATTTACAAGTGAGGCATAAAAGTGGAAAATGACTCATGAGGATGGAAGAATTAATAAAGTAAAAGAAGAATACCCAAACCATACACATCCAGCAATTGACTCTTTCCCTGGCAAATGATATAGTCATGAATGTAAAACTTTAAAAGAGTTCAGTGATGCAGTATTTAACTTACAACACGCTGGAAAAAGAATTATGGATGCACGTGCTACAGGAGTCCTAGAGTACAAAAAGGCTCATGACTCTTTTTGGGATTAGTCAGAAAATATTTTTTAATTGCTTCGTGAAATAGTTTTTACTAGGTCATATTTTTGATTTTTATTCATTTAGATCAAAATGTCTAAAATAAACCTTTCTGATTGTCTCTGATTCTTCCAAGGTGACGGTAGGCCAATTCTGTAACTTCCCTGCCTCTTGGAGTCCGAACTAAAAAACCTTCCTGAATCAAAAAGGGTTCGTAAACCTCTTCGATCGTTTCACCATTTTCGGCAACAGCTGTAGACAGTGTATTAATACCTACTGGGCCGCCTTTAAATTTATCTATAAGCGTAGTAAGTATTTTGTTGTCCATTTCATCCAGTCCATGGGCGTCAACATTCAATGCATTAAGGGCATATTGAGTGATTTCGATATCAATTTTACCATCCCCTTTGATTTGTGCAAAATCCCTAACCCTTCTCAGCAGACCATTTGCAATTCTCGGAGTACCCCTACTTCTCCCCGCAATCTCAATACCTGCTTGTGAGGTAATCGCCATATTCAATATATCGGCACTGCGTTTCAATATAGTAGATAGCAGTTCGGCATTATAATATTCAAGTCGACAGGTAATACCAAAACGAGCGCGCATCGGGGCTGTCAACAAGCCAGAGCGAGTGGTCGCCCCAACAAGGGTAAAGGGATTAAGATTGATCTGAACTGTACGTGCATTAGGTCCCGTTTCGATCATGATATCAATCTTATAATCCTCCATGGCAGAATACAAATATTCCTCTACTATTGGATTGAGTCGGTGGATTTCATCAATGAATAAGATATCTCTGGGTTGAAGGTTGGTAAGCAGACCTGCCAAATCTCCTGGTTTATCCAAAACAGGTCCTGAGGTTGTCTTTACTCCGGCTTCCAACTCACCTGCCAGTATATAAGCCAAGGTAGTTTTTCCAAGTCCCGGAGGACCGTGAAATAAGGTATGATCTAGTGCCTCTTCCCTTTGGTTGGCAGCCGCGACAAAGACCTTGAGGTTTTCAAGTATACTCTCTTGTCCAGCGAAATCTTTGAAACTTTCTGGCCGAAGTGCTCTGTCAATATCTTTCTCCTCAGGTGTTAACTGTTCGTCTGATGGATCTAAAAATTCATTCATCTGTAACAAAGATAAATGATTTAATCTTAGATTTTAAATCCTGCAAAAATGTCCCATAAAACTAAAATATCATGAATTTTGAATGATTTTTTAACTTGAATTAAAAGCCACTTTTTTTGAAAAGATTTTAATATTCTGATTATGAATCAATAATTACTTCAATGTAACTGGCTATTTTATTTATAGAGATACCGATAATCTATAAAGTAAAGGGTTTTGGGGGTGATTCTCTTATTTATTTACTTACATAAATGCTATAAAAATAAACTAAGTATAGGCCACTGAGAATTGAATTCATCTAAATGAAAACTAAGAGAGCTGCCTTGAGGCAGCTCTTTTACATGTAATTATTTGGTTAATGTTGAATTTCATCTTCCCCATCTTTTAGGGGGATATGTTGCGGCACAAAGTCCACATCTTGACCAGGTTTGGAATAGTCATACGCCCAACGGTGCACTTCAGGAATTTCTCCTTCCCAGTTACCGTGGATGTGCTTAATTGGAGCCGTCCATTCGAGGGTAGTGGATTTCCAAGGGTTTTGTTCTGCAGGCTTTCCATAGAAAATACTGTGGATAAAGTTGTATAGGAAAACCAATTGTGCAGCTCCAGCAATCAAAGCAAAAACGGTAATTACGACATTGATATTCGCCAAATCGTCAAAATAAGGAAAGGCCGTATTGGTGTAATACCTTCTCGGAAGTCCAGCCATACCTATAAAGTGCATGGGGAAAAATACACCATAGGCACAGATAGCGGTGACCCAAAAGTGAAGGTACCCTAAATTTTTATTCATCATCCTTTTGAACATCTTGGGAAACCAATGGTAAACTCCAGCAAAAAGTCCATAAAGAGCGGATATTCCCATTACTAGGTGGAAGTGAGCTACTACAAAATAGGTGTCGTGTACGTTGATATCTAGCGTACTGTCACCCAAAATGATTCCCGTCAATCCACCAGATATGAAAGTAGAAACCAAACCAATGGAAAACAACATGGCAGGGTTAAGCTGCAGGTTCCCCTTCCATAGGGTGGTGATATAGTTAAATGCCTTCACCGCTGAAGGGATAGCAATCAATAGCGTTGTAAAAGTAAAGACCGATCCAAGAAATGGATTCATTCCTGAAATAAACATATGGTGTCCCCATACAAT
>CAJWQD010000094.1 GCA_913045135.1 uncultured Flammeovirgaceae bacterium
GAATCTGTTAAAATAGGGTCAGACCAATTCATAAAACGATGTAATCCACCTGCTTGGTTTATAATTTCTGATCCAGGACGCATATATAGGTGGTAAGTATTTCCTAAAATGATATCTGGCTTAATGTCTTCCTTTAATTCTCTTAGGTGAACTCCTTTGACGCTTGCAGCAGTACCAACTGGCATAAAAATTGGCGTTTCAATTGTCCCATGTTCAGTCCTAAAACTTCCAGCGCGCGCTGAGGAGGAGGGATCGGTCTGGATAAGATTAAAATTCATCTCTTTTATTAAGGAACAAATATAAGTCAGTCGCCATACGGATACCGAAATGTTTAGTTTAAAACATTTAAAATTAAGTATTTTAAACAAAATGATTAATGGCTCTTTGCCACTTATATTTGAAATCTTACTTTTGCCCTGAAAATATTATTAAATGCCAGATTATAAAAGTTTAAATGATTTAGTTTCCCAGGTAAGGAGAGATATTCTTCGTATGGTTCATAAAGTCAATTCAGGACACCCTGGAGGTTCGCTTGGTTGTACTGAGTTCATTGTTAGCCTCTACTATGAGGTTATGGAGTTAGGTACAAATTTTGATATGAATGGAAAAGATGAAGATCTTTTTTTCCTATCTAACGGTCACATTTCTCCTGTTCTATATAGTGTATTAGCAAGAAAAGGATATTTCCCAATAGAGGAACTCAAAACATTTAGACATATTAATTCAAGACTTCAAGGGCATCCTACCACCCACGAGGGACTTCCTGGAGTTAGAATAGCCTCTGGGTCATTGGGTCAAGGTTTATCTGTAGCTATTGGCGCAGCTTTATCAAAAAAATTAAATAAAGACAAGAATACTGTTTTTGCCTTGTTAGGTGACGGTGAATTACAAGAAGGTCAAAATTGGGAGGCCATTATGTTTGCTTCTGGAAAAAAAGTAGATAATCTGATCGCAACCATTGACTTGAACGGTAAACAGATCGATGGTAAGACCGATGATGTTATGCCCATGGGCAATATTGCGACAAAATTTAAAGCATTTGGTTGGGAGGTTATTGAGCTTAAAGAAGGTAATAATCTTGAGGCAGTAATCAAAACCCTTCAGTTAGCAAAGAAAAAGATAGGCAATGGCAGACCGATTGTAATAATAATGCAAACAGAAATGGGAAATGGTGTTGACTATATGATGCATACCCATGCATGGCATGGGAAGGCACCAAATGACGAGCTGCTAGCTAAAGCATTAGATCAAAACCCTGAAACACTTGGTGATTATTAATTTGAATGTAATTGTTTTATGAAAATATATACTGATAGTGGAGCTGTTGACACTCGTTCTGGTTTTGGAGTTGGTCTGGCAGAGCTGGGAAGATCCAACCCTGACGTAATTGCACTCTGTGCTGATCTTGTTGGATCTCTTAAAATGCAAGAATTTATTGATGAAAATCCAAATCGATTTATCCAAGTTGGAATTGCTGAAGCAAATATGATGGGTATCGCAGCAGGGCTAACGATTGGTGGCAAGATCCCATATACGGGCACTTTTGCAAATTTTTCTACTGGAAGGGTATATGATCAAATCAGACAATCAATTGCCTATTCAGGTAAAAACGTAAAAATATGTGCCTCACATGCTGGGGTAACATTAGGCGAAGACGGGGCGACCCACCAAATCCTAGAAGATATAGGATTAATGAAAATGCTACCTGGAATGACGGTAATCAACCCTTGCGACTTTAATCAGACAAAAGCAGCAACAATAGCAATTGCTGAGTACGAAGGTCCAGTTTACCTTCGTTTTGGAAGACCCAAAGTAGCAAACTTTACTACTGATGAATTAGGTTTTAAAATTGGTAAAGGAATCGTTCTCAATCCAGGAGATGATGTCACTATTGCTGCAACAGGTCATTTAGTTTGGGAAGCACTTTTAGCTGCTGAGCAATTGGAATCTGAGGGTATTGCTGCAGAAGTAATTAATATTCATACCATTAAACCTTTGGATGAGGCGTTGATTCTAGAATCAGTTCTGAAGACGGGTGCGATTGTCACTGCAGAGGAGCATAATTATATAGGGGGCCTTGGTGAGAGTATCTCAGGTGTACTTTCGAAAAACCACCCTACTCCTCAGGAATATGTTGCCACACAAGATACATTTGGTGAATCTGGGACTCCAATTCAGTTAATGGAGAAATATGGCCTGAATAAAAATGCCATTATCTCAGCGTCTAAGAGAGTTCTGGCTAGAAAATAATTTATACATTTAAGTAAATCAATTTATTTAAACTAAAATTTATGAGATTTTCTGTGTTATGTAAAATCTGCCTTTTGTTATCTCATTTTGCTTTTTCTCAATTTGAATATGGAGTTAAAGGAGGACTAAACTTTGATTCAGCAGGAAAAATATCTAAACTCAATAATGATGTTTACATGGATGGCTCCTTGAAAAGTGAATCAGGTTTTAACCTGGGTGTATATGCTCAGGTTGATCTGCTTATTTTATATTTAAGACCTGAACTGCAATACACAAATGTTAAAAGATCATTTGAAGAATTAGATGTTACTAGTTCTAGAATAGAGCTGCCAATTTCATTGGGGTATAAGGTTCTGGGACCAATAAGTATTTTTGCTGGACCCTCTATCTTTTATTACGTTTCTAATAAAACAAATGCACATTCATTTGATAGAATAAGAAATAAATTTAATTTTGGACATCATCTAGGACTACGATTAAATCTGGGGAATTTAAGTTTTGATTTCCGATATGAAAAAGGGAATTCATCTATTATAACTGATCTAGAAAATTTCAAAAATACTGACTTGCGACCCAATCAAATTGTATTAGGAATGTCTTTAAAACTGAATTAAGAAATTTCCTCGTCTAAATAATCTGGCGTACCGTTATTATCTGTATCATCGGGAATACCATCCATATTCCTATCGAGTTCATTGAAAGTAGGGACTCCGTCCCCATCGTCGTCAAAGTCATTCATGTTGGGTAAACCATCTCCATCAGTATCGTCGTTTAGAGGGTTGCCATCACCGTTAATGTCTTCATTAATTGAGAGAATGCCATCTCTGTCATGATCAGATTGGTTAACTCTGTGTAA
>CAJWQD010000095.1 GCA_913045135.1 uncultured Flammeovirgaceae bacterium
CTAATTTAACATAACCTCTTTGCTCATAAAAATTTTGATTTACTTTATTTTGAGAGAAAGTATCTAACCGCATGGACTCGATCCCATTCAATTTTGATTCATTTTCTGCAAAGTCCATTAGCTTGCTACCAATACCTTGTTGTTGATGCTTAGGGTCAACTGCCAAGCGATGAACATATACAGAATTTTTTCCATTGGTTTTCCAGGTAACCTTGCTATACACTTCATCCATCAAAGAGCATATTGAAACACATCCAATAATCATATCTTTTATACAATAAACATACAGTTCACTATTTTTGATATCATTAACAAAGGACTGTCGATCAGGGTAATGCTGGTTCCATTGGAAAACTTTTCTGGACTCCATTTCTCTTGCACATAATCTCGTAATTTGTAACACTCTATCTAAATCTGACTTTTGAGCTAATCGAATCATTTTTTTGAATAAAAAAACAAATTTAAATCAATTGCCTCAAGAAATGGTATAATTTTGAAGAAACCAAAAATTTTTTGATATGACTCTTTTTTTATCTGCACTTTTGATATTTGTCCTTAGATTAATTGACCAATCCCTTACTACAGTTAGAGCTCTAGTAGTTTCCAAGAAACCTTTTTTAGGCGCTTTCATTGGCTTAATTGAGTCTGCTATTTGGATTCTTGCCGTATCTCAAGTTATTAAGGATATTGATGACCCAGTACTGATTGCTGCATATGCATTTGGTTTTGCTGCGGGCACAATAATAGGCATTCAAATTGAGAAATTTATCGGTATTGGAAATGTTGTGATCCGGGTTTTTACTCCTTCAAAATCAGCAAAAATGGCAAAAGAGTTGAGAAGCAAAGGGTATAAGGTAACAGAAATAAATGCCAAAGGTAGAGACGGGGCTGTCACTATTTCATGGTGTATTATTCCAAGAAGAAAAATGACAAAAGTATTAGCAATAATCAAAGACATAAATCCAGCCTCTTATGTTACCACTGACCTTGCAAACCCAATGTCATTAAGGAAATAGGCTTAAGGCTTAAATTTTGATTTAAAAAATAGTAATAAGCCCATTCCAATCGCTCCAAAAACTAGTATTGAGCTGCTATTTTCGATAAGGAATTCTAAGAAAAGAAAGATTACCCCTATTATGATTGACAACAGAAAAATAAAAAACAACCGTTTATAATTATTTGGGTTAAAAAAATTATTCATGCATGCAATTTATTAAAAAAAATACAGGAAACTTATTCGTTGAAGAACCTTAAAGGTTGTCAATTATCTATTAATTAAGCGTTTTTATTTAATTTTTATTAAAATTTTAGAGGATTTTTAAAAAACTCGAAAAAAAACATGCTCTTAAATCAAAAATTTATTATCATTATACAGATAATTAAACTATTATATAATTTAAAAAACTAACCATGAAGAAAATTCTTGTTCTTTTTGCTTTGATTCCTTTATTTGTTTTTTCTCAATCTAAAATCGTAACAGGAACTGTTAACGATGAAAATAATGTACCACTTGTTGGGGTAAATATTACTGTTGGAAATTCAAATGTAGGTGCTTTAACAGATTTTGATGGGAACTATACAATTAGTATTCCATCAAACTTACCAAAGAAATTAACTTTTTCTTATTTAGGCTATACCACTCAGGAAATTGATGTTGCAGAGACTGACAATATTAGCATTATGATGATTCCTGATTTGACGCAGCTTGATGAAGTAGTTGTTGTTGGTTATGGTTCAGTACTAAGAAAAGATTTAACAGGCGCCTTGTCAACTGTTGATGTAGAGAATGAGGTGGCAAATCAATCTAATTCTATTGATCAGCTACTACAGGGACGAGCTGCTGGAGTTCAGGTAATTCAAAATGCTGCAACGCCTGGCGCTGGGATCAGTGTTAAAATTAGAGGAACAAGTAGCTTGAGAGGAAATAATGAACCTTTATATGTAGTTGATGGAGTAATTATATCTTCTGCTGGCGAGGATGTTTTACCTGCGGGTGTAGGAAATCTTGGTCAAGAAAGTCAAAATGGACTTGCTGGTATAAACCCCAGAGATATTGAAAGTATTCAAGTTCTTAAGGATGCATCAGCTACTGCAATTTATGGCTCAAGAGGAGCTAATGGTGTAGTTGTTATTACCACTAAAAAGGGAATGGAAGGAAAAGTTAAAATCGAAGCTTTTTCAAACAACTCTGTTCGCATGATAACAAAAAAATATAATGTTTTAGATCCTTATGGATTCGCAAGGTATGTAAATGAGGTTAATGAAAACAATGGATTAGGACCTAGATATTTTATTGATGGTCTCGATATATATGGCGTTGAGTCTACCGGGGTCGTACTGGGAACACCTGCTCAACTTTTTCACTGGCAAGATGAGGTATATACTGAGGGGTTTAGCACAAAGGTTGGTGCTTCAGCTTCCGGCGGAACAGATGGGGGGAATTATTATATTTCTGCAGGATTTGACAATCAAGAAGGAGTTGTTCCAACTTCATCTTTCAAGAGTGGAGATATGAGAATAAATTTCAATCAAGATTTAAATGACAAGTTAAGATTAGAGGCAAGAATGAGTGCGTATTTGAGCTCCACGAATTTTGCCGAAGGTGGAGATTTAATTGGAAGTGCAAACCAAAGTTTTATTAAAAATCTTATTTCTTTTAGGCCAATAATCACAGAGGAATTTGAAGATTTTGGCGAAGATTTAGATATTTCCAACCCATATTCATGGATAAATGATTTTAAAGATATTTCCAAAGAAAGTAGATATATTGCGAATTTAGCACTTACGTATAAATTGCCAATTCAAGGCCTAAGATACCAAGTAAAAGTTGGAGGTAATATAAGAGAAAAAGAGCGAAGAAGGTTTTTTGGAACCACTACGTGGCAAGGGAATAATGCAAATGGCTCCCTACAAATTACGGGGCTCAACAATTCGTCCTTTCAAGTGAACAATTTTCTAAGATTCAATAGAACAATTAAAAGAAAGCACAGAATTAATAGTGTATTAGGGGTAACTTATGATGTCAGAAATGTATCAAATAATATTTATGCTGTTGAAGATTTTGTTACTGCACAATTTACCACAGAAAATCCTGCATTTGGTCAAG
>CAJWQD010000096.1 GCA_913045135.1 uncultured Flammeovirgaceae bacterium
CTCCATATATCTCAATGACAAAAACGATATTAGATCAATTAGGTTTAGATACTTCTTTTAAAAATAATCAAATTCAAATAGCATCGGCTACTCGTATTGAGCCAAAAATTTGGACGGTAGAATCAGATTGGAGCTCTGCTTCCTATTTTTATTCAATTTTAGCCTTATCTAAAGGGGGTCATATTAATTTAAGCAGCTTTAAAAAACAAAGTAAACAAGGAGATTCAGCATTATCTGAAATATACAATAGTTTGGGTGTAACGACTTCCTTTGATCGGGGAATGATTAAACTATCCAAAGTAGAAAATTTTAATGTTGCTAAATTTATCAATCTTGATTTAAGAAAAACCCCCGATTTAGCTCAGACAATTTCAGTAAGTTGTCTTGGACTAGGTATTGCATGTAAACTCAGTGGTCTACATACTTTGAAAATAAAAGAAACGGATCGCTTGAGTGCTCTAAAAATTGAAATGGAGAAATTAGGAGCGAAAGTTGATATTACCAGTAATAGCTTAGAGCTTTACCCTAGTCCTCAGTTAAATAATAATATTGCGATTAACACCTATAATGATCACCGAATGGCAATGGCTTTTGCTCCATTGGCTTTGAGGGTACCTATAATTATCAATGATCCTCAAGTCGTCTCTAAATCATATCCTACTTTTTGGGATGATCTCAGAGGTATTGATTTCCTTCAGGAAATAATTTAGATCACCTTTTCTTTACAATTTACTTGACAACCCCCCCATTCAGAACTTATATTTGCAAGGCAAAAAGACATAATATGAAATTATCAGATTTTAATTTTGAACTTCCTAAAAACTTATTAGCACAACATCCTTCAGCTGGTAGAGATGAATCTAGACTCATGGTACTAAACCGAGCAGATAAAACAATTGCTCACCATACATTTAAAGATATTATAGATTTCTTTGATGAGGGGGATGTAATGGTTTTAAATAACACTAAAGTGTTTCCTGCTAGACTTTTTGGAAACAAAGAGAAGACTGGAGCTAAAATTGAGGTTTTTTTACTACGTGAATTAAACGAAGAGCAACGATTATGGGATGTTTTGGTAGACCCAGCCCGAAAAATTAGAATTGGTAATAAGCTCTATTTTGGTAACGATGACAGCTTAGTCGCTGAGGTGATTGATAACACAACTTCTAGAGGAAGGACATTACGTTTTCTTTTTGATGGCTCCTACAGTGAGTTTCGCTCCAAGCTTAAAGCATTAGGTCAAACTCCACTCCCTAAATATATTAATCGACCTATTGAAGTTGAGGACGAGGAAAGATATCAAACAATTTACGCTAAGTATGAGGGTGCAGTTGCAGCTCCAACAGCAGGATTACATTTTTCAAAGCATTTAATTAAAAAGCTTCAAATTAAAGGCATAGATTTAGCTGAATTAACGCTTCATGTAGGATTGGGTACTTTTAGTCCTGTTGAGGTTGAGGATTTATCTAAGCATAAAATGGATTCTGAAGAATTAATAATTAGTCAGGATACAGCTTTCACTGTAAATAATGCTATAAAAAATAAAAGAAAAATCTGTGCAGTTGGAACAACAGTAATGAGAGGATTAGAGAGTTCAGTTTCGTCAATGGGCTCTTTGAATTCATATGAGGGATGGACGCATAAGTTTATCTTTCCTCCTTATGATTTTTCCATTGCAAATGCAATGATTACAAATTTTCATACACCAAAATCCACTTTATTAATGATGGTTTCTGCTTTTGCTGATGTAGATTTTATTAAAGAGGCCTACAGCCAAGCAATAAAGAATAAATATAATTTTTATTCTTATGGTGATGCTATGCTGATACTTTAAATCCTCAAAGTATTTTGTAAGTTGAACAAAATGAAATGATGGATAAGGAAAATAAAAAAGACATCCGTTCACTTTCCGTTGAAGAATTACGCGACTTTTTTATAAAAAATAGTCATCAAGCTTTTCGTGGTAATCAGGTCTATAAATGGCTTTGGCAAAAAGGTATTCACAAGTTTGAGGGGATGACTAATTTGTCAAAATATGCAAGAGAGCTACTAAAAAAACACTTTGTAATCAATCATGTAGCGATTGATTTTCAGCAGAAAAGTAAGGATGGCACAATCAAGAATACAGTTAGATTATTTGATAAATTTATAGTTGAGTCCGTATTAATTCCGACAGCAACTAGAACGACAGCTTGTGTTTCATCACAGGTGGGTTGCAGTCTTGATTGTAAATTTTGCGCTACCGCAAAGATTAAACGTATGCGGAATTTAAATATGGACGAAATATATGATCAAGTGAAAGCAATGGATCAGCAAAGTCGATATTATTATGGACGCCCATTATCTAACATTGTATTCATGGGTATGGGAGAACCACTTATGAATTACAAAAATATGATCGCTTCTATCGAGAAAATTACTCAGCCTGATGGCTTGGGAATTTCACCAAGCAGGATTACAGTTTCTACTTCGGGTATTCCAAAAATGATAATGAAGATGGCAGATGACGGTGTGAAATTTGGTTTGGCTGTATCATTGCACAGTGCAAGACAGTCGGTAAGAGAACAATTAATGCCTTTTGCAAAGAAATTTCCTCTAAATGAATTAGTAACCTCAATTCAATATTGGTATGAAAAGACTTCGAAGCCAGTAACCTATGAATACATTGTTTGGAAAAAGATTAATGACAAAAAAGAGGATATTGATGCACTAGTCGATCTTTGTAAATCCACCCCCTGCAAGGTAAACTTGATTGAATACAATCCCATTGGTGAAAATGAATTTCTACAAGCTGATAATGAGGCTATTAGTGATTATCGATCCGCACTTGAGACTAATAGAATTACTGCTACCGTAAGAAGATCTAGGGGTAAAGACATAGATGCTGCCTGTGGTCAGCTAGCGAACAAATCCATTTAAATATAAATTTATAATTCATTTATGAATAGTGGTATCTTTACTAAGTAATGAAAGTTGTGGAGAAAATTAAGGAACCCATTTACGAAGAAATGGAACTTTTCGAAAAAAAGTTTTCCA
>CAJWQD010000097.1 GCA_913045135.1 uncultured Flammeovirgaceae bacterium
GGAGCGGGGGTTAATTTTACGGCAGGCCTCAGTAAGGTGAGGACTTCTCCAGATCATGGAACAGCTTATGAAATTGCTGGTAAAGGGTTAGCAGATACAGAATCTCTCAGAAATGCGATGTTCATGGCCAGAAAGATATATTTTAATAGAAAAGAAATGAAAATCCCCACCAGAGAGAATAAGCTTAAAAATTATCCCACGGTAGTTGATTAAAGCTTTTTTTTATAAATTTGCTAGCTTAAAGTTGAAAGGATGGAACAATTTTCTGAATTCTTGATCCCCTTCATCGGTTTAAAGGAGGGTATCCATCATTTCGATTTTAAGATTAGAAATAAGTTCTTTGAAGACTTTGATTTTATAGATTTTCAAAACGCTAAAATACAAGTTGATTTGGTTTTTGAGAAAAAAACAACACTTTTGGAATTGAATTTCAACGCAAAAGGTCAGGTAACTGTCCCCTGTGATATTACCATTGAGCCATTTGAATTGACCATAAACACTTCATCTAAATTGTTAGTGAAATTTGGATTATCGGAAAACCTTGACGGCGATGGTATATTAATTCTCCAACACGGTACTCATGAAATTCAAGTAGCGCAATATATTTATGAAATGATTGTATTGTCTCTTCCCCAGAGGAAAGTTCACCCCGGTGTAATTAAAGGGACTTTGAAATCAGAGATTTTAGAAAAACTAAAAGATTTGCACCCCCAAGAAAAATCCCTATTAAATGTTCCAGACCCTAGATGGGACAAATTAAAAGATTTATTAAAATAATATGTATCATCTAAAAGCGACAAAAAATGGCGCATCCTAAAAGAAAAATATCAAAAACAAGAAGGGACAAAAGAAGAACTCACTTCAAAGCAATTACCCCTCAAATTGGCAGATGTGCCACCACTGGAGAAGCTCACTTGTACCACCGTGCTCACTGGTATGAAGGCAAACTATATTACAGAGGTAAGGTTTTGATTGACAAAAACGAAGTTATTGAAGCTTAATTTAGAGCCACAATATTTCATAAGCTCTTCCTTATTTTGAAGAACTCTTTTTGTTGACAAAGATTTTGTTTGCTGCAAAAAACTACTATCTTCACACATAATATTGACAGTTCAAAAGGAAGTGATCTACCGATGAATTATATCAATCAAGGTCCCATAAAAGCAGCTATATCTGCGGTAGGTGCATTTGTTCCTGAGGATAAACTGACCAACGCTGACTTGGAAAAGATGGTGGATACGAATGATGAATGGATATTGGCTCGGACAGGCATCAAAGAAAGAAGAATTCTCAAGGATCCCACTAAAGGTTCCTCTTTTATGGCTATCAAAGCCGTAGAAGATCTCCTAAAAAAAAGAAAAATAAACCCTATAGAAATTGATGCGGTCATCTTTGCAACCATTACCCCAGATATGAACGTAGCCGCTACTGCAGCATATGTCGCCTCAGAAATTGGAGCGACCAATGCTTTTGGCTATGATCTACAAGCCGCTTGCTCGGGTTTTCTTTATGGAATGTCCAATGCCTCTAATATGATCGCCAGCGGACGCTATCAGAAAGTACTTCTTATTGGAGCGGATAAAATGTCCTCAATTGTAGATTACACCGACAGAACTACTTGTGTTATTTTCGGGGATGGTGCAGGAGCTGTCTTATTCGAAGCTAGTGAATCTGGATATGGATGGGAAGACGAATATTTGAGGTCTGATGGTAATGGAAGAATGTTTCTGAACATCAAAGCGGGAGGATCAATGCATCCCACTTCAACAGATACCCTCAAAAAAGGAATGCATAATTTGTATCAAGACGGAAAGTCTGTTTTTAAATACGCAGTTTCAGAGATGACAAAAGCTGCTGAAGAAATCCTTCAACGAAATGAAATGAAATCCAATAGCATCTCTTACCTAGTTCCTCATCAGGCTAATAAAAGAATTATTGATGCCATTGCTAAACGCATTGGTTTACCCAATGAAAAAGTAATGTCTAATATTAAAAATTTTGGAAATACAACAGCGGCTACCCTTCCGCTTTTACTTAAAGATTACGAATCAAAATTAAGTCCAGGGGATAAATTGGTTTTTGCTGCTTTTGGCGGAGGTTTTACCTGGGGAGCGGCCTACTTAACTTGGGCTTATTAATAAAGTATAATTATTTGAATTATGGAAATAAAAGAAATTCAAAATTTAATCAAATTTGTTGCCAAGTCAGGAGCACATGAAGTGAAGCTTGAAACGGATGATTTTAAAATCACCATAAAAACAAATGCCGATGTTCCCAGTGGTGAAACGCAAACTACAGTTCAAACCGTTCCCAATGTAGTGGTTCAGGCCCCACAAGCTCCTGTAACCTTGTCAGAATCAAACACCCCTACAACTCAAAAAAGTAAATCTTCCAAAGCTGAAGCTGACAACTACATTACCATTAGATCTCCAATGATCGGAACCTTTTATAGAAAACCCTCTCCAGACAAAGAAGTATTTATTGAGGTGGGAGACATTATTAAAGAGGGAGATGTTTTGTGTGTAGTGGAAGCTATGAAATTATTCAATGAGATAGAATCTGAAATCAGTGGTAAAATCATTAAAATTTTAGTGGACGATTCTTCCCCTGTAGAATTTGATCAACCCCTATTTTTAGTTGAACCGGCTTAAACCGCTTTCCAATGTTTAAAAAAATATTAATTGCCAATCGTGG